>CAYMLM010000061.1:2155-13810 GCA_964391385.1 uncultured Papillibacter sp. | reverse complement strand
GTGATATCGTCGAGCACAGGCTTTTGGTTCGGCTTGAGCATGGAGCCGCCGGCCGAGGGAATCCACTCCCAGACGCACCCGAAGAGATCCGTCCAGTCGCAGCGCTCGGTGAAGTCGAAGCGCAGGTCGGGCAGCCCGGTCAGCTCGCCGCCCATCGTATGATTGAAATCGGTGAGGGACATGGGAACCCACATCGGATGGTCATGTTTGAGCACGCGCTGGAAGTTCTCCCGCGGTGATATGGGATAGTCGAGCACAGGGACGTTGATGGGCTGGATCGTGGTCCCGACGTATTCATATTTGGCGCCCGGCGCCATGTAGGGTATTCTCTCGTATTTCATAATACTCCTCTCTCAGGTGAAACTGTCTGCCGTTCGTTCGGTGAAATTGACGCATGCGGATCGTTGCATGTTTAATCTTACAACAATAAAAGCTTAATATACAAGGTTGTGTTTGTATATCAATAATAACGTCGCGTTCTTTCCGTAAATGGAATGGCGAAACCGGCGCCCCGGCTTAACCTTGCGATAGGAAAACTGCGTGTTTTTTCACGCGGATTTGAAATTCATCGCGATAAAATCAACGCTGTACGTCTGTTCGGCCGTCAGCTCAGACGCCCCTCGCGCAGGAGCACGGTGGAGGTCAGCACGTTGGGGCAGCCGCCGGCGACGTAGAGGCGCTGGCCCGTGACGAAGTCCGACAGGCCCGACGCCAGGAACAACGCCGCTCCGGCCACGTCCTCCGGGGTGCCCATCCGCTCGAGCGGCACCTGCCGTCTGACGATCTCCCTGAAAAACTCCTCCCGGGTCATGTCGTCCGGAATCACGACGTTGTCCCAGAACGGCGTGAGTATGTTCCCGGGGACGATCAGATTGACGTTGATGTTATGCGACGACAGCTCGAAGGCCAGGTTCATGGTCAGGCTCTCGATCGCGCCCTTTGACGAGTGGTACGGCAGGACCGACACGGTCGGCGTGAAAGCGCCGATGGAGGAGAAGTTTACGATCTTTCCGCATCCCGCCTTTTTCATGTGCGGGATGACGGCCAGGCAATAGTGAAGCGGGCCCTTCAGGTTGATATCGAGGATCCTGTCCCATTCCTCCATGTCGACCGTGTAGCTCGGGCCCCGGCCGTTCATGCCGGCTACGCCGCCGGCGTTGTTGATGAGGATATCGATTTTGCCGAATTGCCCGACGGCTTTTTCAACGGAGAGGTCGACTTCAGCCCGCTTCGTCTGGTCGACCCTGTTGGCAACAGCCATTCCGCCGTTTTGACCGATCTCGTCGGCAACCTTCCGCGCGCCGTCGAGGTCGATGTCGTTGACGACGACGGCGGCCCCTTCCTCCGCGAATTTCCGGCAGATTGCCGCGCCTATCCCCTTGGCCCCGCCTGTCACGACGGCAACCTTATCCTGCAAATACTTCATAATGATGGCTCCCTTCACATTGAAGTTTAGTTTCCGCAGTCCCTTTTAGTTCGGATACCAGCCGCCGTCCGCGACGAGCGACGAGCCCGTCGTATAGCATGACTCGTCGCAGGCGAGGTAAAGCGCGGAATAGGCCTGCTCCTCGGCCGTCGAATACCGCCCCATCGGGATCTCCCGTTCGATCATCTCGTTGTCGTCGTTCCCGTCGGTCATCTCCGTGAGGACGGCGCCGGGCAAAAGCGCGTTGATGCGGATGCCCTTGTCGGCGTATTCCAGCGCGACGACCCTCGTCATATGCGTAATGCCGGCCTTGACAAAGGCGTACATGGCAAAGTCGGCGACGGGCTTCACCGCGAACAGTGACGTGACGTTGATGATATTGCCGGACCGCTGTTTCTCCATCTGCGGCAGCACGGCCTGCATGCAGAGGAAATACGACCGCGCATCGAGCGTCACAAAGTGGTCCCAGTCCTCTGTCGTGATGTCGGTGAACGCTTTTTTCAAAAACCGGCCCGCGTTGTTGACGAGGATGTCGATCCGCCCGTATGTCTCCAGGGCGGCGCTCACCAGCCTGTAAATATCCGCGTCGACGGTCATGTCGGCTTTCACAAAGACGGCCTCTCCCCCGTCCTTTATGATCTCGTCCCTGACCTTCGCGCCCTTTTCGGCCCGCCGGCCCGACACGATCACCTTCGCGCCCTCCTTTGCAAACAGGCGCGCGACGGCTTCCCCGATCCCCGACGTGCTTCCGGTCACGATGGCCACTTTGCCTGTCAGTCTGCCCTCTTTCATGTCTGACTCCTTTTCCCGGATTTAAATTCCGCGATTTCAGTTTCGATGGGCGTGCGGCCGCTGATGAGAGAAGGATGGGAAAAGAAAACTTGTTTTCCTTCTCCCACCCTTCCGTTGATATCACAGATGACTGCAAACGACCCGTGTCTGTTTTTTTTACTTTCCGGCCGGCAGCTTGCCGAGCGCCTCCAGCTCGTCGGCCACCTCGCCGAGGCCCAGTCGTTCGTAGGTCTCCCGCGTCGGCCAGCCTGTCTGCTTGTCCCAGCCTCTTTGTTCGTAGTACATGTCCACCAGGTAATTGAAATCCTCCCGGGAGACCGTGCGGCCGTCGGCGTCGGGATACGTGAGGATCGGATAGACCTGACCGACCTCCAGCTCCCGCGTACGCCCGTAGTTGCGGATCACGATCGCGCGGAAGAGGTTTTTGACCCGTTCGGCCGCCTCGTAGATCTCGTCGTGCGTCATCGAGATGCCGGTGGCCGCCTCGTACATGTCGCGCTCGATCTCCTTGTCGAAAACCTGCGGCAGCTGGAACTCGCAGCTCATGAGCGACTCCTTCAGCTCGGCGCAGTGCTCGTTGAAGATCGTCGAGGACGCGACCCGCGGATTGTGGCAGGGGTCTTCCCGCGTCTCGAGATAGTACTCAAAGGAATCGTGGTGGTGCGTGACCGTCTGCGCGTCCCGGGTGGAGGTCATCAGCTCCATTGCGATCGGCAGCCAGCACGTGATGTCGTTGGCGCCCTGGAAGCCGCGCCCGGCCCAATGGCAGCAATGCCCCCAGGCCGACTCCAGGCTGATGGGGATGATCTGCTTGTCGCCCGTCCTCTGCGACGTTCTGCCGTTATAGATGGTTTTGCCGTACTTTTCCATGCCGAGCTGCCGGATGGCTCTGGCCATGCCCTCGGCAAAGATGTCGCCGTACTTGCCCTTGCGGTAGACGATCATATCGAGAAAGCGTTTCATGAATTCCTCGGAGGACGGGTCGATCTCCATCCCGAGGCCCAGATCGATGTCGTCGAGCACGCCTTCCTTCTTGCCCATGGCCAGCCACGACATGTACCAGACGATGACGTCCCACTTGTCGATGCCGTACTGGGTGCACAGGTCGCTGATCACGTTGCCCCTGTCGTAGTCCCCGTCCCAGTAGTTGACGATATCGCCGAGATGGCGTTCCATGAAGCCCTGCTCGAAGGCCGGGTCCGTGCGGTCCGGCGTGAAGCCGTCCCCGGAAATAAACCGGCAGCCGGCATAGTCGTTCTGCGGGGTATTGAAGGACATCTGCGGCGTCCAGCCGCTGTCCTCGATCATTTTGTACGCGTAAATGCCGACGCACTTGTTGACAACATTCGTGCGCCCGTTCTCGTTGCCGCCGATGCCCGCCTTGACGTCCAGCAAAATCATGTTGCAGTGCTGGTTGCAGCCGTAGCTGCACGCCACGCGGCCCTCCTTGACGCCTCCGGGCACGGGGAAATTGATGTGCGGCCGGACCGCGAAGGAATCCTTGTACTGGATCGGGTTGGTCTTGCCGATGGGCTTGCCCATCGTCTTGTGCAGCTTCAAAATCATCTCGGGGTGGGCGGCCCTGACCTGCCCTGTCCCCCGGACGGAGACGGCCTTGAGATTCTTCGAGCCGAAGACGGCGCCGAACCCCGCCTTGGCCGCCACGCTGTCGTTGCTGGTGGTGACGCTTGAATTGCGCACCAGATTTTCGCCCGCCGGCCCGATGACGATGCTGTTGACGTCCTTGCCGAGGATGTCCTCGAGCTTCTTCTGCGTCTGATGCACAAGCATGCCCCACAGCTCGCCGGCCGGGTGGAAGGTGATCTTATCGTCGTCGATGAATACGTACGTCGGCTCGGAGGCCTTCCCTTCGAGGATAAAGCCGTCGTAGCCGGCGAACTTTACCATCGTGCCGAACCAGCCGCCGATCCCGCTCCAGCAGTACTGCTCGGGCAGATTGTTCGGCGATATGCCGCACAGGGTGCTCCGGCCTCCGGTGGGGATGCCGGTCGCCGTCGTCGCGCCCGTCATGAAAATGAGCTTGTTCTCCGGGTCGAACGCGCCCACGCCGGGGCCGACCTCGTCCCAGAAGATCTTGCTGCATACGCCGCGTCCGCCGATGTACTTGGGGACGTAGTCGGATGTCGGCACATGCGTCACCGTGCGGTCCGTGAGGTTGATGCGGGCGATCTTGCCGACGTACCCGTAAAGCTGATCCATCACTTGGCCTCCTTTTCCGGCACAGGCTGATCGCTCAGGCCGATGCAGCGCACCTGGCAGTACTCCACGCAGGCCGGGCCCTCCGGCCGCGTCCGGCACAGGTCGCACTTGAGGGCCTTCGGCGGATTGTCCAGATTGAAGGCGATGCGCTTGGGCTCAAACGGACAGGCCTCCCAGCACAGTCTGCAGCCGATGCAGTTATCCGCGTCCACATAGACGACGCCGGTCTGCCCGTCCAGGCACATCGCGCTGCCCTGCAGGGGGCAGGCGTCGTAGCAGGGATGGTCGGCGCATTGCTGACAGCTGTAAATTTTATGCATGTCCTCGGTCATCGTCGTGTCGCGGACGAGGAAAATCCGCTTGATCGACGGGCTTGTCACGCCGTCGTGCGTGAGGCCGCAGACGGCTTCGCACGTGCCGCAGCCCGCGCACAGGGAAATGTCGGCGGGATACTGCACGATATGCCGGCCGTATTTCTTGTCCGGTCGGTTTTGTTCCATCTTATACCTCCTTGCCGGGCAGGCTCATTCGTAGTATTCGGGAGCCAGCTTCAGCGTCTTGTACTGCTCAATATCGTGCGGGAAGATGATCCTGGCCTTGTATCCGGCCTGCACCTCGCGAATTTTTTCAATCGATTCGCGGCAGGCGCTGCTGTCGACGGTCACGGTTGAAAGCCTCGCCGGGGGGCCGTAATTGAGCGCCATATTCAGCGAATCGCCGGGGAATATGTACGTTTCCTTCTCAAGGTGCACGACGAGGGCCATGAGGCCCGCCGTATGGCCGGGCGTAAAGAGGAGCTCGACGCCGGGGGCAAACTCGATGTCCTTGTCGCCGAGGAAGTGATACTTCCGCACCGGCTCGATGACGTCGGCCTTGCACGTGCCGCCGGTGGCGTTGGGATCCTGCGTCGAATACACCAGGAACAGCGCGTTCATCAGATCGGTCTTGTTGACGTAGACGTCGGCCGTGTCCGCGAAGAGATACAGGCCGCCGGCATGGTCGCAGTGCATATGGGACAGGACGACGGTCCCTATGTCGGCGGGCGTGAGGCCGAGCTTTTTCAGCTGATTGACGAGCAGCTGGTCCTCGGTGCAAAAGTGCGGGGCGACCTTGTGGGAACTCGGAGACCAGCGGCCCTTCATCCCGTCGGGATGGCAGCCGGTGTCGTACAGGATCCAGCCCCGTTCCGGATTGTCGATCAATACGGAGTAGACGGGTATCTGAATCCACTCGGACGGCACATTCTTGTTGTCCGCCGTGCCGAGCGTCGCGCCCGCGACCATCTGGTTTTTATCGAGCTCCAAATACCCGTTGTCCAAAATATAAAATTTGTTGCCCATATGATGCGGCCTCCTTCAAGCCAGATTATTTCGATTTGGCGTCAGTCGATGACGTGCATGGTCATGCCGCCGTCGACGGGGACGGACAGGCCCGTGATGAACGACGCGGCGTCCGAGCACAGCCAGGCAACCGTCTCCGCCATTTCAACGGGCCTGCCCATGCGCTTCATGGGCACGACCTTTGAAAACATTTCCCCCGCGTTCGGGTCGGCGGTGGTCAGGTTGTCGAACAGGAGCGTATCCATGGTCGGGCCGGGCATGATGCAGTTGATGCGGATCCCGGCTGTCGCGCATTCGGCCGCGGCGATCTGCGTGAGCTTGCACAGCCCGGCCTTGCTCGCGCCGTAGGCCGCGAAGCCCGGATTGGCCACGAGGTCCGAAACGGAGGACGTGTTGACGATCGCCCCGTAATTCTGCTTTTGCATCTGGCGGATCTCATGCTTCATACAGAACATCGCGCCCTTGACGTTTGTGTCCATGATGGCGTCCCACAGCTCTTCCGTGTACTCGGAAACAGGGACGACGGGCAGGCGCTTCCCGTCCGGCCCGACGCCGGCGTTGTTGGCCGCGTAGTCCAGGCGTCCGTAGAGCTCCACGGTTTTGCGGATCATTTCCTCGACCTCGGCTTCCTTGGAAACGTCGCAGCGGATAAACGCCGCTTCGCCGCCGGCGGCCCGGATCGATTCGGCCACGGCCTCGCCGTCCCGGACGTTCCTGCGGGTGGCGACGACGACCTTCGCGCCCTTCTGCGCGAACAGGTGCGCGATGGCCTTCCCGATCCCCGTCGCGGCTCCCGTCACGAGCGCGACTCTTCCCTCGAAAATTCTATCCATGAGACGGCTTTATTCCTTTCCTCTGGCAATGGACAGGCCGCTGTCGACCATGTACTCCGCGCCGGTCATGCACCGGCCCTTTTCGGACGCCAGGAAAAGTCCCATTTCGGCGATGTCCTCCGGCTGGACGAACTTTTTGAGCGGGTAAGACGCGGCGACCTTCGCCTTGATCTCGTCGTTGAAGCCGGGAATGAACTGCTTCATCATCGGCGTGTCCGTGCCGCCGGGCATGATGCAGTTGACGCGGACGTCGGGCGCGAACTCGTTGGCCAGGGCGCGCGTCATGGTGACGATCGCGCCCTTGGAAGCCGAATACACGGCGGTGCCGCCCCGGGGACGGAGTGCGGCCCCGGACCCGATGGTCAAAATCACGCCGCTGCCTGTCTTTTTAAGCTCGGGGTAGGCGTACTTGCAGCACAGCCAGGTTCCGAAGACGTTGACTTCAAATATCTTCCTGCATTCGGAAAACGGGATTTCCTCGATGCTCCGCGCGGCCTCCGGGAAGCCCGCGATGCAAAACATGATGTCCACCCTGCCGTACGTATCGACGGCCTTTTTGACCATCGCCTGTACCTGGGCCTCGTCCGAGATGTCAACCTTCACCGCGACGGCCTTGCCGCCGGCGGCGCTGATTTCGCCGGCGGTTGCCTCCGCGCCGGCCAGATTGATGTCCGCCGCCACGACGCTCGCGCCCTCCTTTGCAAAGAGAAGGCAGCTGGCCCGTCCCATTCCGGATGCTGCGCCCGTGATGATCGCGACTTTGTTTGCAAGTAACATGATAATATCCTCCTTATGCCGCGTAAACGGCAATATTTCCCGGCTTTATCGTCTATTCCTTCACTTCGCCCAGGATCCCCGGTTCGAAGCCCGTCATATATTCGTTTTTGATGTCCTGCAGCTTCACGATATGCGGGGCGACCTTGTGGGCTTCCCACGCGTCCCGGTCGCTCCAGCGCTCGATGAAATAGACGTCGGTGTCGTTCCCGTACGGATAGTAGTAGTCGTAGCTGATGTTGCCCTTTTCCTTGAGTATCTCCGCGTAGATTCCCTGGTCGCAGAGCGCCTTCATGAACTCGTCTCTCTTCCCGGGTTTGATTTTGTACGTACCGCTGACGATGAGCATTTTTATTCCTCCTCGAATAGTTTAAAGTTCCATTTCGCCCGTATCCACATCCAGTAAAAATCCGGGATTCACGTGCGTCATCACGTAAATCTCCTCGTCCGAAACGCCGAGGGCGAGCAGCGACGCGATAAACATCCGGAGCACCTCCGGCGGCTTCGGGTTCCAGGCCTCGATGGCGTCGCTGGCCATCGTGCAGCGCTCGCAGCCGACGTACCTGATCGCCTCGGCGATGCGCGCCGGCCTCAGTCCCTCGTGCATCGGCATGCAGCCGATGAAAACGTTCTCGATATACCCGCCCATATCGGCGACCTGCTTCATCTGCTCGAGCGTGGCTCCGATGAGGGGCGTGCTCAGCGGATGGTTCAGGACGAATTTGACGCCCGCAGCCGCCGCCGCCCTGCACAGCTTCAGGCTCTCCTCTATGGACAGGTGGCCCGAGCCGAGAACGAGCCCGTACCGCCTGCAAAGCGCGAGGATCGCATGGACCTCCGGGATGAGCTCCCCGTCCCCGCCCACGACGGTCAGGCCGGGTTTGTCCTTCATGGCCTCGTCGATCGTCGTGACGTACGGCCGCATCCTGTCCACGTAGCGCGCGCCCTTGCTCATGTCGTTTTTGGAGCACCAGGTGGGCATGAAGACGACCTTGGCGCCGGACTCGGCCGCAATCTGCACGGCGAGCGGGTCGATGCCTCCGACGGCGTAATTGAGCGTAATGCTCCCGAAGACCCGGACGCCGAGCTCCATCGTGTTCAACAGATACGCCTCGGCCGCCGTGGGCCACAGATGCGACTTGATGACGAAGCCGGCCATCCCGGCTTCCCGCGCCGCCTGCGCCCATTCGAGGTTGTTCACCCGCGGCGGCATCCCCAGCGTGAACTGGGGATACCCGTGGGCGTGCATGTCAACGGCGCCCTTCAGGAGCAGATCGGCTTTTTCCATAGTAACACCTTTTCGTTTTAATTTAAGAGATGCTTTTTCTATCCTGATTCAACGGGCTCAAGCCTTATGCTGCCAATTTTCCAGGAGCGGCACGACATACGCCTCAAGATAATTTGTAATCGGCAGATGCTGCGGGCAGATTGTCTCGCACTTTTTGCACTTGATGCAGGCGCTGGCAGGGCCGGCGCCGTTTTTGACCCAGCTTTCATAGTAGTCGGCCTGAATATTCACGCGGTTGATATTGCCGGAGTTGCTCGAGTTTTCAAAGCGTTTCATGTCGTTTATGAGCATTAAGTAGTCGGAAATCGGAATGTTCTTCGGGCAGCCCTGCTCTTCACAGTACCGGCAGCCCGTGCAGGCAATGACGGTGTTCTCATTGATGATTTCGATGACCTGCCCGATAATTCTGTATTCCTCTTCATTCAGGGGCTTGAAATCATTGAAGGTCTTTATATTGTCCAGCAGGAACTACGTGGCAGGCATGCCGGAGAGCACCATACGCACGCCCGGCAGGCTGCCGACGAAGCGATAGGCCCAGGAGGCCAGGGACGCGTCCGGATTGTAAGTTTTCATGAGTGCCGCGGCTTTCTCAGGCAGTACGGCCAATGTGCCGCCCTTGCACGGCTCCATGACGACGACCGGCTTGTTGTGCTTCATGGCGATCTCGTAGGACTCCTTGGCGCGGATGGCCTTGTTCTCCCAGTCGACATAGTTGATCTGAAGCATGACGAAGTCGATCTCCGGATGTTTTCTTAAGACCTCCTCAAGGAACTCGGGCGTATCATGCACGGAGATCCCGAACTCTTTGAATTTTCCCTCGGCGCGTTTGCGCATCAGGAACTCAAATGCGCCCCACTTCTCGCAGCGGGAATAGGTCTCTCTTTCCATCATATGGATCAGATAGAAGTCAATGCAGTCCAGCTGCAGACGGTCCAGCTGCTCCTGGAACTGAGTCTCCATCTGTTCCGGTCTGGTCATCCATTTGATGGGCATTTTCGTGGACATCAGATAGGCGTCGCGCGGATACCTGTCAACCAGCAGCTCACCCAGGGCCTTTTCTGAATTTCCTTTGTGGTATACGTAAGAGGTATCGTAGTACTTATAGCCTTCCCCCATAAAGAGGTCGATGTGCTTCTTAGCGGTTTCCATATCAATTTTTTCCGGCTGCCTTTCGTCAAACAGCGGCAGACGGAGGCATCCCATACCCAGACGTTTTCCAAAATCGATCGTCATATTGCACCCTCCCGACACAGGCTCGATGTCTTTCTCAGATGTCCTTTGTAAACCAGTAGGCCTGGCCGACGGCGTCGCCGATCATGCCCACCTTGTCGGCGTCGCCGATGACGACGGTCTCGGGGACGATTTCGGCGAGCTCTTCCAGCGCGGCTTTATCAGGCTTTACGCCGAAGGCCACGACGGCCGTATCGCACGGCAGCTTGACGCTTTCGCCGGCGGCGTTTTTGACGATGACGCCGTCCCCGCTGAACTCCTGCACGGCGCAGCCGCCCATCAGCCTGACGTTGTTTTCGGAAAGGTACCGCGTGAGGGACGACCGGCTGAAGAAGACGAGATCGGAGTAAAACTGATCCTCCGGGATCATGTCGACGAGCGTGACCTCCCTGCCCTCCATGGCGAGGCTCAGGGCGCATTCAGAACCGGACAGCCCCGCGCCGCAGACGACGACCTTCCGTCCCGTCTCGGCCTCTCCCCTGTCGACCTCCGAAACGCCCTTGACGTTGGGCCCGTCGATGCCCCGGATGGGCGGAAGAATCGGTTTCGCGCCGCAGGCGACGACGAGCGCGTCCGGCGCCTCGGCTTTGACCGCCGCGGCGTCGGCCTCTTTTCCCAGCACAAGCTTCGCGCCGCATTCGCTCGTCTTGCGGACCGTGTACTCCAGATACCGGCGGAAGCCGTCCTTGAACGACAGCGCGGAGGCCTCGTACAGCCGGCCGCCGAGCTTCTGGGCCTTCTCGTACAGGACAACCTCGTGACCGCGCTCCGTTAAGTACTGTGCGGCCGCCATCCCGGCGGGGCCGCCGCCGACGACCATGACCTTCTTCTTCTTGAGCGCCGGGGTCGGTTTTGTCGTGCGGTACTCCCAGCCCATCGTCGGGTTGACGGCGCAGCCGGCGATATGGCAGTCGCCGTTGTTGCGCTTGAGGCAGTAAAGGCAGCGAAGGCAGGGGCGGATCTCCTTTTCCTGGCCGCGCCGGCCTTTGGTGACGAAATCCCCGTCGGCCATGAGGGCTTTTGCCATGGCCACGATGTCGGCCTTGCCGGATTTGATGATCTCCTCGGCCTCTTCGAACGTGGAGATGCCGCCCACGACGGAGACGACAAGGTCCGGACAGGCTTCCTTGAACGCGGCGGCGTACGGCACGTTGACGCCGGCCGGAATATAGTAGCTGGGCATATTGTAGCTGAACGCCTCGCCGTAAAACAGCGTTCCCGCCGAGACGACGATCATGTCTATGTATTTCTGCGCTTCCTTCAGGAAGCGGATGCGCTCGTCCAGCGGCGTGCCGCCCGGGATATGCTCGTTGCCGACGATGCGCATCTCCAGGGGGATGCGGCCCTTGACGCTGTCGTAAACCGCCTCGAGAAGCTCAAGCGGAAAACGCCAGCGGTTTTTTTCCGAGCCGCCGTAGCTGTCCGCGCGCTGGTTAAACGCGGTCGACAGAAAGGCAGACAGCAGGTTGCCGTGCGCATAGTGGATCATGGCCATGTCGAAGCCGGAATCCATACAGCGCCGGGTCGCCGCGACGAAGTCGTCGATGACGGTGAGCATCTCGGCGCGCGTGATCTCCCGGAATCGTTTCGGGTCGTGATACGGCGCGACGACGGAGGGCACCCAGGCCCGCTGGCCCTCGGGCAGCGTGCGCTCGCCCCACTGGCCGGCGTGGATGAGCTCCGCGGACAGCTTGCAGTTATATCTGTGCACCTCGTTGGAGAGCATCGTCAGGCCGGGCAGGTCGTCGTCGG
>CAYMLM010000061.1:0-2145 GCA_964391385.1 uncultured Papillibacter sp. | reverse complement strand
GTCGCAGAAAGGCAGGCAAAGAAGTCGCGGCCTTCCCCGAAATTGACCGGCGTGGAGCCGATGGTGACAAGGCTTGCGCCCGTTTTGGCCTGCGTGCTCACAAACTCGAGCAGCGCGTTCGTCACCTCTCCCGAGCGCAGCCCGGCGTGGTTGGACACGATGGGCGAATACTGGATGCGGTTTTTCAGCGTCATATTGCCGACCTGGATCGGCTCGAAGACATGCGGAAAATGGTTGAGTGGCATGGCGTCCTCCTTGCGAATTTCTCTCTGGTATTTATCAGTTACTCCATAGACGGGCAGCGCGGTATTACTGTGTGTCAGCGGCAGGCGTACTTGTGTCTCCTAATTGCCGTATCTCCCGATGGTCCGGGCGATCTCATAGGCCGCGCTCGTGGCATTGGCGATGTTTTTCGGCGCGACGCAGTCGCCCAGGACGTGAAACTCCGGCGCGCAGCCGTGAAGCGCCATCGTCTCCTCCTGCAGCGGGCTCTGGCCGACGGCATAGATCACGGTCTCGGCCCTGATCAGCTTCCGGCTGTCGCTCGCGCCGGCGTTCGCATCCGCGGAAACCAGGACGCCTTCGTCCGTGATCTCAAGCGCCTTCGTACTGAGGTTGACGTCTATTTTATACCTGTCGATCTCAACGGCCAGTCCCTTGGCGTGCAAATGATTGCCGCCGTGGCTGAGCGCGTCGAGCATCTCGATGATCGTGACCTTCCTGCCCAGCTGCGCAAGAAAAATGCCGAGCTCGACGCCCACGAGGCCGCCGCCGAGGATGGCGACGGAGCCGCCGGTTTTTTCGGGATTTATATAGGCGTCCTCGGCCGAAAGGACGTTCGGCCCGTCAATGCCCCTGACGGGCGGCTTTACGGGGCGCGCGCCCAGCGCGGCGATGAGGACGTCGGCGCCGATGCTCTCGGCCAGCTCCGGCGTGACGGCCGTGCCGAGCCGCACCGTAATCGACGGATTGTCCAGGACCTTCCTCTCCTGGGCGTTTAAGTACAGGTCAAGATTCTTTTTGAACGGAACCTTTTCCTCGCAGCGGAGTGCCCCGCCCAGACGCGACTGTTTTTCGCACAGGACGACCTCGTGCCCGCGTTCGGCGCACGTCAGAGCGGCCTGCATGCCGCCGATGCCGCCTCCGGCGATCAGGACCTTTTTCTTCGATGCGGCGGGGATATCAAATTTTTCCTCGTATTCGTGCCCCGTTTTGGGGTTGATGGCGCAGTAGAACTTCCCGTACGTCTGGACGGTCGAGAAGCAGTGCAGGCAGCGCATGCACTTGATAAGCTCGTCCTCCCGTCCCGTGCGGAACTTGTTCGGCAGGTCGGGGTCGGCGATGAGCGAGCGCGCCATCGCGATGAAGTCGGCTTTTCCGGAGGCCAGGATGTCCTCCATGAGCGCGGGGTCGCTGAAAGCCCCGACCGTGACGACCTTGGACTCTTTGACGTTTTTCCTGATCTCGGCCGCGAAGCCCGCGTTGCACCCCTCATTGAGGAACATGCTCGGGTGCGTGACCGTGAAAACCTCGTCGCGCTCGTGGCTGCCGGCCGAGACATGGATCATGTCGGCGCAGCCGTCGAGCTGCTTTGCCAGGGCGATGCCCTCGTCGATGCCGTAGCCGCCCTCGTAGCACTCCGAGCCGCTGATGCGCATCTCGATGGGGAATTTCGGGCCGACCTTTTTCCGGATTGCCCTGCATATTTCGACCGCCAGCCGAGCCCGGTTTTCAATCGGCGCGCCGCCCCATCTGTCCTTACGGGTGTTGAGCTTGGGGTTGACGAACTGGGAGATGAGCCAGCCGTGGCCGCCGTGGATGGTGACCATACTGAAACCGCACTTTTTGGCAAAGGCGGCGGCGTTTGCAAACCGGTCTATGAGCGCGCCGATAAAGTCCTCGTCCATTTCGTAGACGGGCCGACCGTTATCCTCCATGGCAACAGGACCGTAGGACGGCTGACCGGTCGCCCGGTTGGAGTACAGGCCGCAGTGGATGATCTCCGCGGAGGCCGCCGCGCCGTGCCGCGTGATGGCGTTGGCGATCCCGAAAAACGAGTGGATCGACAGCGGGTCGTCCAGGAAAACGTGGTAGTTGCCGAAATCGCCGTATTTTTTATCGAGATCGGAAGAGCACACGTCTGAA
>CAYMLM010000060.1:0-13840 GCA_964391385.1 uncultured Papillibacter sp. | reverse complement strand
CGCGTCTTCGGGCTGCGCGTCTTCGGGCTGCGCGTCTTCAGGCTGCGCGTCGTCGGGCTGCGCGTCTTCGGGCTGCGCGTCTTCGGGCTGTGCGTCTTCGGGCTGCGCCGCTTCGGGCTGCGCGTCTTCGGGCTGCGCCGCTTCGGGCTGCGCGTCTTCGGGTGGGACAGACGGCGGGAACACCGGCTCGGCTTTAGGCTGTGCCGTCATTGACGAAACGGGCGTTCGGGTCACCGGCGCCAGTCTCGGCCGGGCGGCCGCGGGCGGGACGGACAGATGGGTCACCGGCGGAGTTCTCAGGGCCGTTCCGATATCCCCGCTGTAACCCATATTGCCTTCGCTGCTCCGGCCGCTGTAGCTCGAACCCATGAAAGCGTTTAAATCGACGTTTTGGACCCTGCAGGGGATAAATTTGTAGTCAATGATTTTTGCCGTACCGTTTTTCAGCATCTCATTGATCTGATGGTTGGGATGGATTTTCATCGGGCGATGATATATCTCCTCTCAATTTAATCTGGCTGCCTCGTGAGATATCCGCGGCAGCGTCCGTACCGGATCACGCTGGGCCGGCTGGTGATCCGCGCGCGTTTTCGCGGATCACATCGCAGATATACTCTGCCTCAGGCTGCGTTAACTCGCCGTAGAGCGGGAGCGTAAGAACGGAATCGGCGACCTTGTTGGCAACGGCGAGCCGCGACTTGGCGGATGTGGGCAAATGCCTGTAACATTGAAGGTTGCTGCAAAGCGGATAAAAATACCGGCGCGCGATGACGTTGTGCGCCCGGAGTGTCTCAAAAAGCGCGTCGCGTGATATTCCGTATTCCTTTTCGTCGATCGTAACGGCGAAATACGGGTAATTGTATACGACTGCGTCGGCAGGCTTTAAAAGCCTGACCCCGGGCACACCCGCGAGCATTCCCGCGTACGCGGCGGAGAGCTCTTTTCGTTTGCGGATCTCCTCTTCAACCTTGCCCAAAAGCAGAAGCCCGACCGCCGCCTGCACCTCGTTGAGCTTTGCGTTTGTTCCCGGTTCGAACACGTCGCCGTCCGGACGCAGGCCGAAGTTTCGCATCGCGTCGGCCCGCTCCTTCAAAAACGGACGGTTGAAAACGAGCGCGCCGCCCTCGATGGTGTTGTAAATCTTTGTCGCATGGAAGCTGAACATCGATATATCCCCGTACGACGCGATCGATTTGCCTTTGTATCGGACGCCGAACGCGTGCGCCGCGTCGTACAGGACCTTCAGGCCGTACCGGTCGGCGACGCGCTGTATTTCGTCCACGTCGCAGGGGTTCCCGAAGACGTGGACGGGCAGGATGGCCGTCGTTTTTTCGGTTACCAGCGACTCGAGCCGTTGGGGGTTTATGTTGAACGTCTGTTCCTCGATGTCGCAGAACACGGGCGTCAGCTGATTCCACGAGAGCGCGTTCACCGTGGCCGGAAAGGTGAAGGGCGTCGTGATGACTTCCCCGGAGAGCCTGAGCAGCCGACAGGCAATCTGGAGCGCCAGCGTCCCGTTGGAGAAGACGGAAAGCTCGTTTGCATCCAGGAAACCGGCGAGCTCGCGTTCGAGCCGGACGGCCATATTTCCGTTGTTGCTCAGCTGCCTGCTGTCCCAGATCTCACGTAATTTTTCATGGAGATCGGCAAGGTCGGGCAGCAGGGGCTGCATGATCCTGATCGGTTTGACAAGCGGTAGCGACAAGCTGTAACCTCCTCAGTTTATTCAATATCAATATATTGTTACAGGCCGTATTTGTTACAGTAACAATACATGGCGCAGGTAATAGAATGTATTGGCTGTGCCGGCGCCGCCACGGCGTGACGCGCGACGGCCTGCGCCCATAAAAAACTGGAAAGAAATTGATGCCACGTGAAATATGAACAGATCGCCGTCGGAGACCGCCGTTCCCTGACGAAAACGATCACGGAGGATATGGTCGGGGCGTTCGCCGATTTGACCGGCGACTATAATCCCGTGCATACGGACGAGGACTACTGCCGGAGCCGGGGGCTTGAGGCACGGCTCGTTCACGGGATGCTGGTCCTGTCGTTCCTGTCCACCCTGATCGGCATGTATCTGCCGGGCGGCGGCGCGGTCTGGCTGTCCCAGAGCGTCGACTTTGTCTCCCCGGTCGCTGTCAACGATACGGTCGAGATCACGTGCGAGGTTGTAAACAAGAGCAGCGCCAACGCACTGGGGCTCGGCATCCTGGATATGAAGGTCCGGATAAGAAATCAGCTCAACAAACTGGTCGCTAAAGGCTCCGTCAAGGTGACGGTCAAATAGCGGCTGCAAGCGGAGGTATGATTTTGGACAAAAAAGTCATTTTGATCACGGGCGGCAGCAGGGGGCTCGGCGCCGAGTTTGTCAGAAAGCTCTCCGCGCCCGAAGACCGGGCGGTATACTTCACCTACTCGGATGCTTTGGCCCGGTTTCCGTCCGGCGGCAATACAACACCGGTTTTGTGCAACCAGAAAAATGCAGCCGAAATCATCGGCTGCATCGCTCAGATTACGGAGGAGCAGGGGAAAATCGACGCGCTTGTCAACAACGCGTGCCCGGCCTTCAGGCCCTGCGGTTTCCTTGAGACAGACTGGGGGATGTTTGAGGATATCCTCGACGTGAATGTCAGGGGCGCCTATCTGTTTGCCAGGGAGGCGGGCCGCGTCATGAAGGAACAAGGTTATGGCAGAATCGTCAATATTTTGTCCTCCTATGTCATTGATGTCCCCCCGGAGAAGCTGTCGTTTTACGTGACCGCCAAATATGCCCTGGAGGGCCTCAGCAAGGCCATGGCTGTGGAATTGTGCAAGTTCGGCATAACCGTCAACATGATATCTCCCGGCCTGATGGCCACGCACCTGACGGCTTACCTGCCCTCGAGATACCTGGAGGCGTACAGACAGAAACATCCCATGAAGCGGATGACGTCGACGGAGGACGTTGCTGAAACGCTTGAATTTCTACTTTCCGACGGCGCCCGGTTTTTAAACGGCGTCAATATCCCGGTCAACGGAGGCGAGGCATTTTAGTGGGGAGCTCGATCAGGATAGCCCTGCTGGGCAACTTCACGACGGACTATATCGCCAAGGCCGTCGTTCGCGCGTGCCAGGCATACGGCATATCGGCGGGGGTTTATCATTGCCCCTTCAACCAGTATAATCAGGACGTTTTCAATCCGGTGAGCCCGCTGTACAAATCGAACCCCGAGCTCGCCATACTGATGCTGGAGGGGAGCGCGCTGTTTCCCGAGTGGTATGAAGCCAAGACAGTCATGGGCGGGCGGGAAAAAAAGCTGCTCGATATTGAATCCGCGCTCGATTCCCTCACGCTGTTGATCGAGACGCTCCACACCAATTGCGCCGCAAGCATAATCGTCAACAATTTTGCGGTGCCCTATTTTTCCCCGATGGGGCTTCTGGACAGCAAGTACTATCCCGGGCTCAGGGATATGGTCTCCCTTCTGAATGCCCGGCTGTCCGAATGGGCGTCCGATAAACAGTACGTGTATATCTGCGACTATCGCGCCTTTTCGGCGTATCACGGCGAAGTAAACCTGTCCGACCCGAAGCTGTTTTATATGACGAGGACGCCGATGCGGCTCAGGTACGCCGCGGCGCTGGCCCGTGAATATATGAGGTATATCCTGCCGCTGAAATTCAGGACGAAAAAATGCCTCGTGCTGGACCTGGATCATACGCTGTGGGGGGGAAGCGCCGGCGAGGACGGATTGTCGGGCGTCAAACTCGACGTCAGCGGCGCGGGGCGATGCTATTATGATTTTCAAAAGGAGATTCTCGGCCTGTATTACAGGGGGGTCATCCTGGCGCTCAACAGCAAGAACAATTTTGAGGACGCCATGCATATTATTGAAAATCACCCGCACATGGTTTTAAAAAAGGGCTATTTCTCCGCAATGCGGATCAACTGGCAGGATAAGGCCAAAAACATGGCGGAGCTCGCCGAGGAGCTGAAGATCGGCACGGACAGCATGGTATTCTTCGACGACAGCGTTTACGAGAGGGAGCTTGTCAAATCGCTCCTGCCCGAGGTGACGGTTATCGAGGTTCCCGCGGACGCGGGCCGGTATCCCGATACGATCAGAAATCTGATCGAGTTTGAACAGCTGCAGCTGACGGGAGAGGATTTGAGCCGCAACGCGCTGTACGCCGGCAACAGGCGGAGAGACGAGGCCCAGAAAAGATTCGCCAGCGCAGAGGAATTTATAAAAAGCCTTGAAACAATAGTCATCCTGGAAGCTTCAAACGACTTCACCATACCGAGGATTGCACAGCTGACGCAGAAGACGAATCAATTCAACCTGACGACAAGGCGATATACCCAGGAGGACATCACGGCGTTCCACCATTCTAAGGATCATATCGTCCTGTCGATCCGGGTGACCGACGTCTACGGCGACAACGGCTTAACCGGCGTGTGCATCGTCAGGCTCGAGGACGGCGAAGCGTCTGTCGATACGTTTCTGCTGAGCTGCCGGGTGATGGGCCGAAACGTCGAATACGCTTTTCTGAGCAAGGTCGTGGACCTGCTCAGGGCGCGCGGCGTGAAAACAATCCGGGCGTGTTATATAAAGACGGAAAAAAATGAGGCGGCGATGAGCTTCTATCAAAACGCGGGTTTCACGGTCGTTTCGGCGGACGAAGCCGGGACGGCGTACAGCCTGGACGCGTCCCGGAGCGTCAGAAGCGTAGATATTGAAACTGTCATGAAAGGTGATGAACAGTATGAACGATGAATTCATAGGCCTGATCACGTCCGTCCTGCAGATCTCCGCCGACGCGCTCACAGTCGATTCGACAACCGAAACAGTCCCGGAATGGACCTCTCTGAGCCACTGGGAGATCATAGACGCGCTTGAAAACCATTACGGCATCGAATTCACGATGGACGAAGCCACAGAGTTTGAAAATCTCGGTCAGCTTTACGAAATGCTGCTGAAAAAGCTCTCTCAATCAGAGCACTGATACAAAGAAAGGAAAAGATCCTATGATCCCGCCGTTCATCAGTTATATCACCTTCAACCGTCTGGGGCTGACGATCCGGAACCTGTCAGCGCTGCTGAGCAGCACGGAAGATTTTGAATTACACATCATTGACAGCAACTCCGGGGACGACACCTGGGAGTATATCATGAGCCTGGGCGACAGCCGGATCAAAGCAAGAGAGCGTTTTGAGGTCAATCACGGAAAAATCTACGCGCTGAACCTTCACCTGCTGACAAGACGCCCGGAACAGTATTTCTTCAGCGTTGACAGCGGCGTGCGCATCGAAACGGCCGGCTGGCTCGGCAAGTTTTTAAAGGTTTTCAAAGCGTTTCCCGAAGCGGGCCTTTTGGGGGTGACGGCGGACGACGGGTATATGCCCAAGGTCATCCCCAGGACCGCCGGAGGCATTTCCTACCGGGAGCTCCTTTTCGACCCCTCGGATGCCCGGACGTGCTACATACCCGGATACTGCATGGGTTTGAGGCCGGAGCTGATAAGGGAGATCGGGTATTTCTGCGAGGAGAACTATTTCGGAGAAACAGAGCTGTCATACCGGGTGTGCAATCATACCGTTTTTAAGGCGGGCTTCGTGCCCGATGTGAACGTGCGTCTGCCGGAGCCCGTGAGCTGCGGCCAATGCGCCTATTTCGACAGATGCACCCTAGACAAGGCCGCCGACACCTGTTTTAAAAAATACGACAGATACAATAAGAACGAGGCGTTTCTTCAGGAGAACAAATGGAGATTCGAGGAGACGATACGGGACCTGAAAAGCGGCGCGCGGCCGGTTTTCTGCGCGTCAATCCTCGATGCCGCCTCAACAAAGAAGCATGTTTACAACAGGGACTGGGCTATGGCAAATATCGTGTATTTTATCAGGAACGCCAACTGACCGTATTCATAATGCGCGACGGGCAAAAAAGGGCTGGGGTATCGCCGCGATACCCCAGCCCTTTGTATATGATCGCCCGGCTCCTTTTTGCAGCGTCTCGACTATGAGCAGGCCTTCAGCGCGCCGATGACGAGATCGCCGACGACGGCCGCGTCCTCGGCCGTAAACGCCCGCGGCATGTTGTCGGAAAAGAGAAACTGCGACGACGGCGGAAACTCGTCGTCTCCGGCCCACACGATCAGGCGGACCGTGAGGCCGGGCAGAAACTGCAGGTCGAACGACGCGTCGCCCTTGTCGGCCCGTATGCCGCCGAGCTTTTCGCAGCCGCCCGCAAACGCGTCGAGCTTTGAGCCGAAGGAGAATGCCAGCCGCTTTACGCAGCGGCCCTGAAAATTCCTGTCGTACACGTCGCCCCACGGCAGCTCCCGGTAAGACAGCCAGCTGCCGCCGGCTTCCTCCTTCACGCCCTCGATGAGATAGCGGATCATGAGGATCGTGGCCTCGCCGCCGGCGAGGACGGCGGGACACTCGCCGGGTCTGACCGCGGACAGCTTAAACTCCGGCCACGCGGCCTCGAGCTCATGGCCGAGCAGCGTGAGACGAAAGACACCGCGCTCCGGGTCATACGCCGAGCCGGTGCGCCGGGCCGCCTCGGCGGGGTCGAGCGTTTCGTACCGCGCCTGATAGATTTTCAGCGGCGCGCCTTCCTTGTTGTTGATCGCTTCGGCCATCTAACTCACCTCGCAGGCCGGAAACAAGCCGGCGTCCGTATGCGGGATAAAGCAGGCCGCGACAAACGCGTCCATATAGTGCGGCTGCGTGCTCAGCTCCAGATATGTCATGCTCTCCGACAGCGCAAACAGCTTCTTGGCCGCGTCCTCCGAGGAGAGCATCGCGTAGGCCCCGGCCAGGGAGGAGTTGCCGATGTAGCTGTACTTGTCCGTCGGCAGGCAGGGGAACATGCCGATGCGCACGGCGTTTTGGATGTTGATGCCGCTGCCGATGCCGCCGGCGACAAAGACGCGCTCGAGGCTGTCCGGCGTAAAGCCAAGCGAGCCGATGAGCGTCAGGATCGCCGAGAAGATTGCGCCCTTGGCCCGTATGAAGTTGTCGATGTCCACCTCGGTGATCGCGACGCGGCGGCCGCTGGCCGACTCCTCCGGGAACGCCAGCACGTAGCAGCCGATGCCGAACTCGTCGCGCAGGACGCGGCGGCCCTCCCGGACAAACTTGCCTTTTCCGTTGACGATGCCCGTCCTGAAAAGCTCGGCGACGAGGTCGATCAGCCCCGAGCCGCACAGGCCGACGGGACGGATGCCGCCGATGACCGTCATGGCCGGCTCCATCGTCGCCTCGTCGATGGCGACGGCCTCGACGGCGCCGTGCGTGGCGCGCATTCCGCTTGAGATGTCGCCGCCCTCGAAGGCCGGCCCGGCCGAGCAGGCGCAGGACATGAGAAACTCGTTGTTGCCGAAGACGATCTCCCCGTTGGTGCCGAGGTCGATGAGCATGGAGAGCTTCGGCGAGCTCCAGATCATGGAGGCGAGCGTCCCGGCCGTGATATCGCCGCCCACGTAACTGCCGATGTTGGGCGTCAGGCTGAGCTTCGCGGCAGGGGCCAGCTCAATGCCGAGCTTGCTCGTGAGAATCGGGCGGATATGGAAAAACGCCGGCACATACGGCTCCGTCCTGAGAAATTCGGCGCTCACGCCCAAAAGCAGGTGATTCATTGTCGTATTCGAGGCGACCGCCATGTGAAAAATTCGGTTTTTCGTGATGCCGGCGTCCCGGCAGAGCAGCTCGATCAGCGGCAGGAGCGTTTCCTGGATGATGGCCTTCTGGAGCTTCTCGACGCCGCCCGGCTTCTGCTGCTCGACGATGCGGTTGATGACGTCCGCGCCGTACCGGATCTGGCCGTTCCCGGCGCTGGCCTTGGACAGGATCTCGCCCGTGTCGAGATCGACAAGTACGGCGGAAACCGTGGTCGTGCCGATATCGACGGCCAGGCCGCACGCGGGCGATTTGCCGGTGTCGCTCAGGAGGTCGAGAATTTCCATCGTCCCGTCGTACATCTCGCCGACGCAGCGCAGCTTGAACGCGTTGTCGCGCAGAATGTCCGGCAGCTTTTTCAGGATAAAAAACGGCACGACGACGCTGTCGGCGCCGGTGGCCCGGCAGACGGCCCGGGAAAAGCGCTCGTTGTCGGGCATTGTTTCACTCAGCGACGGCTCGGACATCTCGGCCACAAACGAACGGATATAGCCGCGGCGCTCCAGACCCGCCGAACGCAGGTTTTCCTGCAGCTCGGTGAAGATCCGGACCTCCTCCGGCGAGGACAGGTCCGCCGTTTTCATCCGCGTGCGGTAGGCCTGGGCAATGTCCGGCACCATGACCTTGACGCTGCCGGTTACGGTGGAGCCGCAGGCCAGCCGCCAGCCCTCGTTGAATTCCGCGTCGTCCAGGTGGAGCGTTTTCTTGTGCTTCAGATTACCCGACATGAGCTGGACCTTGCACTTGCCGCACGAGCCGTTGCCCGAGCAGGGCGCGTCGATGACGACGTTGGCTTTTTTCGCCAGCTCGAGCAGATTTTCGCCGTCGGCGGCGAAGATGGTCACGTCTCCGCCGCCCTCAAATTGGAAAATGACCTTGTTCATCTCACATGAGCGCATCCATGGCCAGGGCCGGATGACCTTTCTCCGTCAGGAAGGCCAGCACGCCCTCCGAATCGGTTGCGATCGTCTCGTCGCAGATCATGTCCGAGAAGTTTTCGATGCCGTACAGCTCCCTGGCCGTTTTGTCAAGCCGCGCGGCCACGTCGTCCTTGAGCTCCCTGGGCATCCAGACGATGCGCTCGATACCGCCCTCGGCGGCGATGAATTTTTTCGATCCGATGAAATGGCGGCCATGGCCCATGAAGCCCGGCGTCTGCACGCCGCCGCCCGTCATGGACGCCAGCTCCCCGAACGTCATGCCCGTCGGCGTGAGGCCGGCATACTCCCGGTTTGAGATAATCACGCCGTTTGCCTCCGGCATAATGCCGCAGATGCACTCGAAGCAGCCGCAGCTTGTCATGGGGTCTTCCAGGATGGAATAGAGCGTGACCTGCTCCAGCGCGCCGTGCGTGGCGGCGTTGACGATCTTGTTGACCTCGGAATACATGCCGGTGCGCTCGTCCATGCACCCGACCTTTGCGATCGGCTGACAGGGGCCCTCCGGCGTGAGCTCTTTCGTTGCCTTGGCGTCCAGCCACGAGACGGCGCCGCACAGCCCGAGCCGCTCCGGCGTGACGACGCAGCAGTGAGACGGCGCGAACGACTGGCAGAGGGTGCAGGTGTAGAAGGTGTCGACGCTCTCGTCCGTCATCGCGGACAGGCGCTCGTCGCGCGCGGCGTAGCGCGGCATGCCCTCTTCCTTTAGGATCTGCTCGACCCTGGCCCTGTCGGTCACGATCGTGATCTGGCACTTGTCCACGACGCTTGAAAACTCGTCCATGACCTCGTGGTAGACGACCTCCGCGAGGTCCCTGACGCGCAGGCCCTGGGCATAGGCGTCCTTGCTCACGCGCACGCGGATGAGGTTTCTCTGCCCGGTGTGCATGACGCCCTCGATATAGTTGAACCAGTGGTGGATTTTGCGCTCTATGACAGGCTCGAAGTCGACCTGCATTTTCTTTCCCGCCACCTCGACGTACGTGGCCAGGGGCAGCTCGACAGGCGCGTTCCCGTCCAGGTCCGGCCCGATGAGCGTGATCCTGTGATCCTCGATTTCGTCGGGCGCGCGCATGACCACGAGCTCGCAGGTGGGATTTTTGCCCGAATAAAACTCCGCGTGCATATCGCCCTTGCGGATGACCTCGCCCTCAAAGGCGGAGGCAAAGCCCATGCAGATCTCGATGTTTTTGACCTTGACCTTTATGTTGCGCAGCTCCAGCGACCTTTTGACGGTATCCACGTGATTTGTGACCGATTCCAGCGCGCCGGGAACCTGCAGGTCGCCGAGATCCACGTCGACGACCACGGGGAAGCCCAGCGCGATCGCGCCCGCGCCGGCCGAGACGACGACCTCGTTTAAGGGGCCGAACGTGTTGACGAACGCCGGGACGCGCTCTTTCGTATACGCGAGCAGTCCCGCCAGGTCGCCGGGCTGGACTGCGCCGAAAATGAGCGCCGCGCGGATGGCGACCGTCACGACGTGGATGACGGCCGTCACGTCGTGGCCGAGCGGGACGACGCGGTAATCAAGGCCCATCCTGACGCCCGTCTCGGCCGCCTGGTCAATGACGTCGCCGACAAGGAACGTCAAAAGTCCTTTCGTCTGGTATTCCTTGACGACCATCGCCAGCTGGGTCGCGTCCTCGGCTTTCCCAAGGACGACCGCGACGCCCGGAATGTCGCCGGTGACGAGCGGTACGCCCAGCGAGCGGATGACGGGGTCGGGGACGAAGCCGATGCCGCCCTCGTTTTCGTAGGGCTTTGCGCCGTTTACATACTTAAGCCCCTCCAGGATCTCCGCGCCGACGGCTGTGGCAAGGCCCGCGTTCAGCGCGTCGCCGAGCTCGTCCTTGTTTGTGATGAGGCTCTTGAGCACGCCGACGCAGGCCGGAAGGTCGCCGAGCTTTGTCACCTTGACGCCCGTCGCGGCGTAGATCGTCGGGAAAAAGTATGCGGTGTCGGGGAACGCCAGCTTGCAGTCCGCGCCGTATTTGGCGACGGCGTCGTTGACGGCGTTTTCCGTCAGTCCCGCCACGGCGTTTGAACCGGCATAGATCAGATCGATTAATGCGCTCATAAAATGACCTCCTGTAAAATATATTCCGTCCGCGTCAGCTGTGCGGAAAAGGTATCGGAACCAGAGGGCGTATCCTACAGCCCCAGCTTTTCCAGTATGCCGCCCAGGGCGGTTTTGACGGGGTTTGTGTCGGGAACGGCGGAGCTGGGCTTTCCGTCGGCGTCATACTGATAAATCGTGTCGTCCTGCGGCAGCACGCCGATCAGCTCGAGCCCCTGCGCCCTGATCTCCTCCAGGATGCCTGCGGCCAGCTCGCCGCCGGGCACCCGGTTGACGATCAGCTTCGTCGTACCCGGATGCAGATTCATCTGCCCGACCATCGCGGCGATGCGCCCGACGGCCTGGATGCCGCGGCGGGACGCGTCGCTCACCAGCAGCAGGATGTCGATGTGGGGGAGAATCCCGCGGCTGATGTGCTCGAGCCCGGCTTCGTTGTCCACGATAAGTGTCCGGTAGCCGCCCTTGTATTTGTCGATCTGGGACTTGAGCACGCCGTTGATATAACAGTAGCAGCCCGCGCCCTGGGTCCGGCCCATGACGAGCAGGTCGTAATTGTCCTCTTCAACAAGCGCGTCGCCGAACATGTACTCGGTGTACTCCTGCTTCGTCATACTCGTCGGGATTTCCTCCTCAAAGGAATCCTTATACTGCATTTTTTCGCGTATGTCGCCAAGCGTCGTTTCGACCCTGACGCCGAGCACCTCGTTCAGGTTCGAGTTCGGATCGGCGTCCACGGCCAGAATCGGCCCTTTTCCTGTCTTTCCGAGGCGGTCGATGAGCAGGCCGCACACGGTCGTTTTCCCGGTGCCGCCCTTCCCGGCCACGGCGATTGTGATGGGTGTCATGGCGTAATCCTTCCGTTTTTATCCGCAGAAATTTTTATGCGTTCCGTGTGTCGACGATCACTTTTCCGCCCACCAGGTCGGCGGAAAGCAGACGGCCTTCGATCCGCGTTTCCCGCTCGAGAAGGTCGGTGAAGACGATGCTGTCGCCGTCGAAACGGATCCTTTGGATATTGCTGAGCAGGAGCGTTTCAGCGTCGACCCTGTCGGCGTAAACCTTGGATAAACACATAAATATCCCCCCTAGCCCTGCAGCCTTACGAGCACGGCCTCCAAGTGCCCGTTTGTATGCTCATACTCGTCGATGCAACGGCGCACGTCTTCGGCTTCCTTTTGAAGCTGCAGGTGTTCCAGGCTGTGAGCCAGCTCGGACAGCTCCTCGGCATGGTGCGCGTTATGGTGCAGGGTATACTGAAGAAACGCCGCCGCTTCGGCCTTGCTGCCCAGCAGGCTGTCGTGGCCGCCGTGATGGTGGCTGTGCGCATCATCGTGCGCATGGCAGTGCCCGTGATCGTGCTCGTGGGTGTGCGGATGTTCGTGGTGATGATCCTCGTTATGGTTATGCATCTGTGCAACCGCCTTTCTATTTGTATCCGCCAGGTATCCGTCCCGGTTGATATATTGCTCCAAAGACCATTATAAATCACTGTATTCAATCGTCAACATGTATTTACAAGAAAGAGTATTTCGTACCAAAATACATAATACTTTACAAATAAAACAATACGTTGGGCCGCTTATCTCTTGACTATTCGGCCATATCCTTTATACTTTAAATCAGAACGCCAAAGGAGATGTCATTCATGAAATATGAGATGATTTTGGAGATCTTCAACAAATGCAGCGGCGACCAGATCCTGTTTGAGGACATCGAGACGGATGACCCGGCGGCTTATATTGAAGCCCGGTTCAAGGGCTACGATATAACGGCCGGCCGCCCTGCGGAGGACGGGAGCCTGACGTTTGATATCCTGTCGGGCAATATCTTTCAGAAAGTGACGCTGACGGCGCTCTGACGCATACGCCTGTTGGCTTTCGCGATTCACACTATTGCGCGGCGCGCATGTGAGGCTATATGAACAAGGATTTGAAAAAACTGCTCGTGGGCAGCATGCGCGAGCTGGATGAGCTGCGCGTTCTGCAGTATTCCGTGGAGATGATGGAGGAGGGGATCTCCTCCCTGGAGATTTTCGACAGCCTTTTGGAGGGCATTTCCGAGGTGGACGCGCTGTACGAGGCCGGCCGTTACTATATCGCAGACCTCATCATGGCCGGTCATATCCTCAAAAGCGTTATGACAAAGGTCCTCGTATTCAGGGGTTTTGAGGAATACGCCTCGTTCGGGACGGTCGTCATCGCCACCGTCCGGGGCGATATACACGAGCTGGGCAAAAACGTCATTTCCGAGCTTCTGAAATCCAACGGCTTTACGGTGCACGACCTGGGCGCCGACGTAGCTACTGACAGTATCGTCCGCGCCGTGAGGGAATATTCTCCACATATCCTGATTCTGAGCGGAACCCTGACGGAGTCGGCGGGCGAGATGGCCGCGTGCGTCTCGGCGCTTGAGGCCGCCGGGCTGCGCGGCCGCTTGCGCCTCATATTCGGCGGCAGGGCCGTTTCGGTTCGGACGGCCCTCGAGCTGGGCGCCGACGCCTACAGCGCCAGCGTAAAGGACTGCCTGAAAACATGTTATGATTTCATGCTTCAGGCGACCGGGGAGCGCTTACAAAATGGATAAGCCTCTGTACGCATACATCGCCGGGCAGATCCGGCAGAGTATCGTTTCGGGCGAATACAAGCCGAGCGACATGCTGCCCAGCGAAAACGAGCTGGCTGCGCGCTACGGGACAAGCCGCGTAACGGTCCGAAAGGGCTTTCAGCTCCTCGAAGGGGAGGGGCTTATCCGGCCGCACAAGGGGAAGGGCTATTTTGTGCTGCCTCCCAAATTCACAACGTATACCCTTGATTTCGGGGACAGCGTGCCGGGCGGCCGTTTCCACTACCACGAGATCAATATCATACGCCCGCCCAGAAAGGTGGCCGATGTCCTGCGGCTGAAAAAGCACCAGATGGTCATCGTCCTGCGCAGCCTCATGGAGCGCGGCGGCCGAAACGTGGCGTACGACGAAAAATTTATCCCCTATGAGCGCGGCACGCCCGTCGTCGAGCTGGAGCTGCAGTTTACGGAATTTCCCGACATGTTTGAAAAGCGGTTTTCACCGATGTCCATCCATACGGAGCTGTCCATCGGGGTTGAAAAGGCGCCGGAGCACGTGTGCCGGGCCCTGCCTCTTGAAGAAGACAC
>CAYMLM010000059.1:12611-13984 GCA_964391385.1 uncultured Papillibacter sp. | reverse complement strand
TCGTTCAGACCCGACCTGGCTTTGTACCGGGCCGAGGCCTCGAGCTGTTCCGCCGCGGACAGCAGCGTCGTGTCCGTGACGTTCTCGCCGCCGGTGAGCCGCGCGATCTCGTGCTTGCGCCCCTCCTCGTCGAGCTCCACGACATAGGTGAAGGTCCGGCCGTCCTGCGTCCGCTTTTCAACCTCGAAGTGCGTGTCCGCCATGACGGCAATCTGCATGAGGTGCGTCACGCACAGCACCTGACGGCTCCGGGACGCGTCCGAGAGCTTCTCGCCGACGCGCTGCGCTGCGACGCCCGACACGCCGGCGTCCACCTCGTCGAAGACCATCGTCGCGGCCTCGTCGTTTTCGGTCAGGACGTTTTTAAGGGCGAGCATGATCCGCGACAGCTCGCCGCCGGAAGCAATGTTCTTGATCCGCCCCGGCGCTTCGCCGGCGTTGGCCGACATCAGAAACCGTATCTCGTCGCAGCCGGAGTCGTTCAGGCCGGACTCGCCCCGCGCGGGGCCGAACTCGACCTCGAACGATACGCCCGCCATGCTGAGGCCGGACAGTTCTTCCTGGATGCGCTTGACGAGCGTCTTGGCGGCGGCCCGCCGCTTCTCGCTGAGCGCGCGGGCCTTGGTGAGCGCATCCGCCTTGAGGCTGTCAAGCTCCTTTTCAAACTTCGCCAGCCGGTCGGAGGCAAACTCGATTTCCTCGAGCTCACGCCGGCAATTTTCCCTGTGGTCTATGAGCGCGGCCTCGCCGTCCCCGTACTTTCGCATCAGGCGCCGCAGCGCGTCGAGCCGCGCCTCGAGGCCGTCGAGCTCGCCCGGCGAGAAATCCAGGCTGTTCAGCGTGTCCCTGAGCTCCTCCGACACGTCCTCGGCCGCGTAGAGCAGGTCGCGCAGCCGCTCGGCAAGCGGGCCGAAGCTGTCCGAGTATCGCTCGGCGGACGCCACGCGCTGCTCGGCCGCGGCGATGAGAGAGACGGCGCCGTCCGCGTCGTCGCCGCCGTTCAGACTTTGCAGCGCGCCGTCGAGCGCCTCCGTCAGCCTCGACGCGTTTTTCAGAAGGTCGCGGCGCGCCGTCTTTTCGTCAAATTCGCCGGGCCTGATGCCGGCGCGCTCGAGCTCGTCGAGCTGGAAGCGGAGCATGTCGAGCTTGCGCTCCTTCTCGCTTTCGTCCATCGTCAGCTTTTCGATCTCGACCTGCTTGTCCCGCATTTTTTTATAAGCCCCGCGGTATGTATCGAGCGGGTCGTCCAGCATGGCAAAGCTGTCGAGATAGCCCCGGTGGGCGTTTTCGTCGAGCAGCTTGCGGCCGTCGTTTTGTCCGTGGATATCGATGAGCAGGCCGCCCAGCTCGCGCAGCTGCCCGACGCTGACCGG
>CAYMLM010000059.1:0-12601 GCA_964391385.1 uncultured Papillibacter sp. | reverse complement strand
GGAAAACACGGCGGTCACGGCCGCGCTCTCCGCGCCCGTACGCACGAGCTCGCGCGAGGTCCGGCCGCCCGTGACGGCGGACAGCGCGTCGATCACGATCGACTTGCCCGCGCCCGTCTCGCCCGTGAGCACGTTGAGACCGGGCCCGAACCTGACGTCGGCCTTTTCGATCACGACAATATTTTCAATGTGGAGCAATTCGATCATTTTTCTACCCCTCATCAGTCTCGCTGGGCTCGAGCGCCTCCAGGCGAAGCCTCGCGCGTGTCTATACTGACTATCGGTTTTCTGATCTGGGGTCATAGGGGGAACCCCTATACCTTTTTTTGGCGGCGGGCGGGCATCAAAGCATGTTCTCGATGTCCTTGCAGAACTGCTGGGCCGAGGCGCTGTCGCTCATGGCGAGAAACGCCGTGTCGTCGCCGGCGAGCGAGCCGGCAAGATTCTTGATGTTCATGCCGTCGATGGCGCTGCAGGCCGCCGACGCCAGGCCCGGCAGGGTTTTGATGACGACGATGTTCTGCGCGCAAACGAACGAGGTCACGCACTCCCTGAAAATGGATTTCAGGCGCAGCGCGTAGTTCTGCAGTTCCTGCTTCTGGCCGACGACGTAGTGGTACCGGCCGTCGGGCGTGAGCTCCTTGAGCAAATGCAGTTCCTTGATGTCGCGCGACACCGTCGCCTGCGTCGAGTCGATCCCCGCCTCGCACAGCGCCTCTATGAGCTGGCTCTGCGTCTCGATGTCCCGCGCCGCGATGATTTTCAGGATGGCGTTCTGTCGTTTGTTTTTCATATGAACCTCCGATGCGCCTGCAGCGTCCGCGCTGTCGGCGCGCTAAAAAGTGACGAACGATTCTCCCCGCACGGGGATTTGTCCATCTGCCTGGCTTCCGCCGGTGACATTTCGAAAGTGTATATTTTGCCGCGCTATTCGCCCAGCTTCCCGCTCACCTTCGCGTAAAAACTCCTGCTGGACAGGTGTACAAAGAGCGTTTCCTTCTTCGACTTAGATACGCTCACGACGTCGCCGCTCACAAGGTCTATGTAAGCGCCGCCGTCCACCGTCAGATAGGTGGGGTTGACCTTGACGGCCCCGAGCTCGATGGACACGCGCCGGTCCGGCGCGAGGACGAACGAGCGGGCCGACAGCAGGTGCGCGCAGATGGGCGTCACAATGATGTTCTCGGCGCTCGGCTCGACGATGGGGCCGCCCGCGGCCATCGAATAGGCCGTCGAGCCCGTCGGGGTCGCCACGACAGCGCCGTCGCCGGAAAAATGCGAGATCTTCTCCCCGTCGCCCTTGAGCGTCACGTCGATGACCTTCGTGACGCCGGCGATCACGACGTCGTTGAGCGCGAAATCGCTGTAGATGACACGGCCCCCGCGCATAAGCTCCATATCGAGCATCATCCGCCGGTTTAAAACATAGTCGCCGCAGACGGCCTGCGGAATGAGCGCGATGTCCTCTTTTTCAATCTCCGCCATGAAGCCTTTCCGGCCCATGTTGACGCCCAGGATGGGGACGGATTTGAGCGCCGCCGCCCGGGCCACGCGTAAAATCGTGCCGTCGCCGCCAAAGACAACGGCCATGTCGGCGTTTCCGAGCTCAGACTCCAGCTCGCCCACGCGGAGGCCCGCCGGGGCTTCGGGGGGCGCGCAGTCGTCGCCATAGATCGGGCAGACGACAACCGAAGCGTCGCAGCCCCTCAAAAGGCCGCTGACTTCCGCCGTCAGCGCAAAATCCGTGTCGCGCCTGACGTTCGGGCACAGAAGGACACGTTTCATCGGTCCCGCTCCTTTCGTAAGACGTGCGTCGACGTCTCCATGCTTTCAGTCGGTCCGTTCGTGCGACGTCCGGACGATTTCTTCCACGTCGATCCCGGCGCTTTTGCCCGAAAGGGACAGGCGCGCCAGATATTCGATGTTCCCCTCCGGACCCCTGACCGGCGAGAATGTCATGTCCCGTACAGAAAAGCCGGCGTTTTCAGCGTCCGCAATGAACGTTTCGAGCACGCCGATATGCGTCGGCGTGTCCCGGACGACGCCTTTTTTCCCGACCTTATCGCGCCCGGCCTCAAACTGGGGCTTGACGAGGCAGACGACCTCGCCGTCAACCGTCAGCAGCGGCCGGACGGCCGGCAGGACGAGCCGCAGCGAGATAAACGAGACATCGATAACGGCCAGCTCCAGCTTTTCCGGTATCTGCTCCGGCTTCAGGTGACGGATGTTCGTGCGCTCCATCACGACGACGCGCGGATCGTTCCGCAGGCTCCAGGCCAGCTGCCCGTATCCGACGTCGACGGCATAGACGCGCTCGGCCCCGCGCTGCAGCAGCACGTCGGTGAAGCCGCCGGTCGACGCGCCGCAGTCGATGCAGCGCTTGCCGGCCGGGCGGACGCCGAAGACGTCCAGCGCCTTTTCCAGCTTCAGGCCGCCCCGGCTGACGTATTTGAGCGCCGCGCCGCGCACCTCGATATCGCTGCCGTCGTCAACGGAAGTGCCGGGCTTGAGCTCCCGCTGCCCGTCGACGTAGACGGCGCCGCTCATAACGGCGGCCTTGGCCCGCTCGCGGCTTTCAAACAGCCCCAGCGCGACCAGCCGCGCGTCCAGGCGCGTACCCTTCATCGCCCCAGCTCCTCCGCGGCGGCCCGCTCGACGGCGTCCGCGTCGATGCCGTACGCGGCCCGCAGCTGCTCGGCTCCGCCGTGTTCGATAAAGCGGCTGCCGAGATTTAAAAGGCGGACGCTTTGAAGCCCGAGACCCTGCTCGGCGGCGTGCTGCGCGAGTCTCTGGCCGACGCAGCCCTGTTCGGCGCATTCCTCCAGAACGAGCAGCCGTCCCGTTTTCCTGAGGGACCGGTCGATCTCGCCGAACTCAATCGGCAAAATGGCGCCGAGCTTGATCAGCTCAACGGAGACGCCGCGACGCGCCAGCCGGTCCGACGCCTCAAGCGCCGTGTTGACATTGACGCCGTACGTCACAAGCGTGATATCCGCGCCCTCCCGGAGACGCTTCGCCGCGGCGGCGCCGCCGTCCCGGTAGCGCCCTTCGCCGCTTTTCGGATACCGGACGGCGACGGGTCCCTTGATTTCAAAAACGGCCTGCGCAAGCATGTCCCGAAGCTCGGCATAGCTGGCGGGGCACAGGACCGTCATGCCCGGAACCGTCGACAAAAAACCGACGTCGTAGATGCCCTGGTGCGTCTCGCCGTCTCCGCCGACGAGGCCCGCCCGGTCGACGGCAAACACCACGTGCAGGCCCGACAGGGCGACATCGTGCAGCAGCATATCGTACGAGCGCTGCAGAAACGTCGAGTACACGGCGAAAACCGGCAGGCAGTCCTGCGCGGCGAGCCCTGCGGCCATCGACGCGCCGTGACCTTCGGCGATGCCGACGTCGAAAAAGCGGTCCGGAAATTTCGCGGCAAACGGCCCGAGGCCGGTGCCGCTCGTCATGGCGGCCGTAATGGCGACGACGCGGCAGTCCTTTCGGGCCAGCTTCAGGAGCTCCTCTCCGAAAACCGTGGAAAAGCAGGCTTTTTCGCTGTTGAGAATACCTATTTTATAGTCGAAGGGCGTGACGCCGTGATAGAGGTCCGGCGTGTCCTCGGAATAGATATACCCCTTCCCCTTTTGGGTGATCACGTGGACCAAAACCGGCTCGCCCAGGCCCTTGGCCCAGCGGAGCGCTTCCACCAGTTGCTTGATATTGTGGCCGTCGATCGGTCCGGCGTACTGCAGGCCCATTTCCTCGAACATGCTGCAGTGCAGGATCGTCTCCTTCACGGCCGTTTTTATTGCGTGCGTCAGACGGTAGATGTGCCGCCCGCCCGGAAATTTCTCCATAAACCGCCTGTAGCCCTTCTTGAACGCCGTGTACGACGGCTTGAGCCGCTGGCGGGAAAGATACTTGGCCACGCCCCCGACGTTGGGCGTAATGGACATGCCGTTGTCGTTGAGCAGGATGACGAGCGGCTCCCCGCTTTGCCCTGCGTCGCTGAGCCCCTCGTACGAAAGGCCGCCGGTGAGCGCGCCGTCGCCGATGACGGAGACGACGCTGTAGTCCCGCCGGCCGAGCGTCCGGGCCCGCGCCATGCCGAGCGCCACGGAGATGGAGTCCGACGCGTGGCCGGCAATGAACGCGTCGTGCTGGGATTCGGACGGCTTCGGGTAGCCGGACAGGCCGCCGAACTGCCGGAGCGTATCAAAACGGTCCTTGCGGCCCGTGAGTATCTTGTGCACGTAGCTTTGATGCCCGACGTCGAAGACGAGCCGGTCGGTCGCGGTGTCGAAGACCCTGTGTATGGCGACCGTCAGCTCGACGACGCCGAGATTGGAGGCCAGGTGGCCGCCGGTCCTGGAAACGCTTTTGATCATGAACTGCCGAAGCTCGCCGCACAGGGTTTCGAGCTCCGCCTCGCTCAGCTGCTTTATGTCCGCGGGCAGATTTAACCGGTCCAGCAATTCCAATGGATACCCTCATTTTTTCCCAAATAGGCGATGAAAGAAGCCGATGAGCTTCCCGACGTCGAGCACGATGCTCGTGCTGTTGTTAATGGCCAGCGCCTTGCCGGCCGCCTTGCCGCCGACCGTGGCGCCCGTCACGAGGCCCGAGATCACAAGCTGCATCAAAAGGTTCGGCAGCGAAAAGTCGGTCACGAGCCTTGTCACGATGAGCGCGGAGGTCGCGCCGCTGATGATGCCCGAGATGTCGCCGACGACGTCGTTGCAGATGCTCGAGACCTTTTCGGCGTTGCGTATGAGCCGGATGGCTTCCGTCGCGCCGCGCTCCTTATGCGCGGCCATCGAGTGAAACGGCTTGACCGAAGCCGCCGTGACCGACACCCCGACGATGTCGAAAACGATGCCGAGCAGGATAAAAACGGCCAAAACCACAAATGCCATGACATATCCGAGACTTCCCAGCACCTTCGAGGAAGCCAGCGCGAATGTCATGGATACGACAATGCTGATGAGCGTGATTTTTAAGACCCATCGGGGGTTTGTTTTTGTTTTCATAAACATTAAAACCGCACAGTATGAATGCGTTTTTTTTTAGGGCAGCGGCGACAAGCTGAGTAAATCTTACGGCTTAGGTACGGGCTGGATTTCCCCCGCGGCTGCCTCTCGTTGCCGTAGAGGCGGTTTCCCTTTAAAGCCGCGTTCGATGCGTTACCGTCATCGCTGCCCGATTGCCACTTAGTCCGCACTGCAATCCCCATCCTGTCACGGGGACAGGTTCTCCCCGAACAGCCTAGGTGTTTTCCACTGACAGTCAAACCGTCTCTTAGCCTCTTTTGCAGGAAATATTTCAAGGGGCAATAGCGCCCGGTGCTGTGGCCACAGCGCCGGACATTTAATCCCCTATCCGCAGGTCCCACTCAAGGCAGGCTACTCTGCACACAGCGCACGACGTTTAGCCAATGCACCGCGATGCAGGTTCAATCCTGTCCCGTACGAAGACCGCGCTCAGCGTATGAGCACGGCAGCGCACGTAAACAGGTCTCCACATAAACAGGGTCGGGGTCTCCATGCCGTTGGAGGCCGCCCTGAGTATGCAAGCGCATGTATGCCGTGTGTTAAGCGGCAGCGCGCTTCCCCCCAGCATCCACCCCGAACTGGGCGTTCAAAGCAAACACAAGGGATTTCGCAGGTGTGCCCTTCAAAGGATTTTTAGGCCCTTCCTGGGAGACGGCAGATCTGACTAGGATACTGCGCCGCTGTAAGCACTATATTAACAATAATATGCCAATTTATCAACACTTTCTTTCTTCCAGAGTTTTGGCAAGCGTTTCAAGAAAATCCGTATTTTCAAAGTGTCCGGCGAGGTGCGAAACGGCCTGACGCGTCTTCTCGCGAATGATGCGCAGGCACTCTTCGACACCGAAGAGCGTCACGAACGTCGACTTGCTGTTTGCCTCGTCCGATCCGGCAGGTTTTCCGAGCTCGCCCGTCGAGCCGGTGACGTCCAGAACGTCGTCGCGGATCTGGAACGCGAGGCCGAGCGCCCCCGCGTAGTCCGCCGCGGCCCGCAGCTGCTCGCCGCTCCCGCCGGCCGCGGCGACGCCGATCCGTGCGGACGCCGTCAGCATGGACGAGGTTTTCAGCGCGTGGATGCCCGAAATCTCCTCGTACGTCAGCGTGCGGGTCTGGCCCTCCATATCGAGCGCCTGACCGAGGCAGATGCCGCCCGTCCCGGCGGCCATGGCCAGGATCCGCCCCATCGTCACGACGCGCCCGGCCGGGAGATCCGAGCCTAAAAGCATGCCGAACGCCTCCGCCTGAAGCGCGTCGCCCGCGAGGGTCGCGAGGCATTCGCCGAAGACGATGTGGTTTGTGGGGCGTCCGCGCCGCAGCGCGTCGTCGTCCATGCACGGCAGGTCGTCGTGGATGAGCGAATAGGTGTGCAGCATTTCGACGGCGGCCGCCGCCGGCAGCGCTTTTTCCGTATCCCCGCCCGCCGCTTTGCAGAACTGAAGCACGATGACAGGCCGGATGCGCTTGCCGCCGGCCGTGACGCTGTAGCGCATGGCTTCGGTCAGGGCGTTTTTGGGGGCGCGGGCGAAATAGCGCTCCAGCTGGCCGTCGACGAGGGCTTTGCAGTCGGCGTATTCCCGGTCAAATTCCTCCTGCCGCATCGCTTCAGCACTCCGCGTCGTCAAACGGCGCTTCCTCGGGCGTGCCGTCGGCGCCCTTTTGCAGCTTCACAACCTTCTGCTCCGCGCCGTCCAGAAGCTTGCCGCAGAATTTGATGAGTTTCGTGCCCTCCTCAAACAAGGTCAGAGACTTCTCAAGAGGGGCGTCGCCTTTTTCGAGCGTCCGGACGATCTCGTCGATGCGCGCGATGGCCTGCTCAAAACTCATTTTGTCCATAGGAGTTCTCCTTTATAATTGCTGATGCCCACCCGCCCGCCCAATTAAGGAATGGGGCTTCGCCCCATGCCCCATATATGAGGACGTGAAAGAACAGGCCGGTAGTTATTTGGGGTTAATTGAGCATGTTCATTATCAATAATCGGCCGGGGGTTTGGGGGCGAAGCCCCCAAGATGGGGTGGCGGGCGGGTATAGATTATCGGGCGGGTGAAGATCAAATCAATATCAGCCGCATGTGCGTGAAGCCGGGTTTTTCATCGTGTCCGAAACCGAGCCTTTCGTATAAGGATTTACCCATGTCCGAGGCCGACAGCCGGAGAAAGGATAAATCCTCCTCTTTGGCCTTGTCGATCAGCAGCTCGAGCGCCTTTGAAGCGCAGCCCTTTTTCCTGTGCTCTGGATACGTCAGGACGTTGAGGATCGTTCCGTATTTCCCGGTCGGCGTAAAGACGTTGGCCGGCATTTCGCTGACCGCCAGAAACGCGGCGGAGACGACGTCGCCGTCCGTCTCGACGAAAGCGACGAAGAAATCCCTGTTCAGATGCGCCTGGTAATAGGAGGCCAGGCGTGTTCGCATGTCTTCCCGCATAGGGTCCGCGACCGTCCAGCCTTCCGACGCGAAATAGTCGAACCGGACGCGGACGTATGCGTCGATGTCGCCGGGCGTCGCAAAGCGTACGGTCATACTGCGCCTCCTCATTCATCTACCGTCGCAGACAGCTTGTCCTTTTGCAGCTGCACCGTGATCCTGTCGCCGGGCTTGACGTCGGATGCTTTTTTGACGACACGGCCGTCGCCGCGCAGGGCCACGGCGTAGCCGCGTCCGAGAACCTTGAGCGGGCTCATGGCGTCGAGCGAGGCGGCCAGATGGATATACCGCTCGCGCGCGGCCTTGAACGAGGACCGCGCCGCCGAATTGAGCCGCTCCTGCGAATAATCCAAAATCATGCGTTTGTCGTCGATCGTGTTTTTGGGATTTTGCAGCACGCGCTTGTCCTGCAGCTCCTGGAGGCGGCGGCGGAGCGCCTGCAGCTCCCGTTTCAATGCCTGTCCCGCGCGCAAATCCAGACTTTTAAGCGCCTCGCGCATTTCGGTGATGTCCGGCACGGCCAGCTCGGCGGCGTTGGACGGCGTCGCCGCGCGCAGGTCGGAAACGAAATCGGCGATTGTGACGTCCGGCTCGTGCCCGACGGCAGAAATCACCGGTATGGCGGACTTGAAGATCTCCCGAGCCACCCGCTCGTCGTTGAACGCCCACAGATCCTCGATGGAGCCGCCGCCGCGCCCCGTGATAATGAGGTCGGCCACGTGATGGCGGTTGGCGTACCGGAGCGCGCCGGCGATCTCAGGCGGCGCTTCCGCGCCCTGCACGCGCACGGGCAGTATGACGACCTTCGACAGCGGCCAGCGTTTCCCCAGCACGCGGATGATGTCGCGCACGGCCGCGCCGGCGCCCGACGTGATGACCGCGATGCGGTCCGGGAAGCGCGGGAGCGGCTTTTTGTATTTCGGGTCAAACAGCCCCTCCTTCAGGAGCTTTTCCTTGAGCTGCTCGAACGCGACGTACAGGTCTCCGACGCCGTCCGGCGTCAGGTCGTTCACATAAAGCTGATACGCCCCGTCGCGCGGGAAGACGCCGACGCGGCCGAACGCGATGACCTTCATCCCGTTGTCCGGCCGGAAGCGGATCTTCGAGGCGCTGCCGCGGAACATGACGCAGCGCAGCGCGGCGTTTTCGTCCTTCATGGTGAAATAGTGGTGACCGGACGGGTAGACCTTGTAGTTGGACAGCTCGCCGCGCACGTAGATGCCGCCCAGGACGCCGTCGCTTTCGACGAGCGCCTTGACGTACTCGTTGAGCTCGGTGACGTTATAAATCTTCTGTTCCATCTGATACCGCCCTGTATGTAAGAATCGCAACGCCGAGCGCGTTGTCGGCCGAGCACGCCGGCGAGGCAAAAAGGCCGCCTGCCAGCTCCCGCCGCAGAAGCGAGTTGCAGGCAACGCCGCCGGTAAAAAGAACCGGCAGATCGCCGTATTGATCCAGTGCCCGCTCCGTGGTTTCCCGAACGGCCCGGACGACGGACATCACGGTGAAGTACGCAAGCTCCGGACCGGGAGCGCCCGAATCCGCCAGCCGCTTCATCTTGTGCTCGACGCCGGACAGCGAAAAGCACAGGCCGTCCAGCTTGGGCTTATAAGACTCGCCGCCGCCCGCCTCCTGCGCCAGCGCGTCGAGCTCGCGTCCCGACGGAAACCGGAGGCCCAGGATGCCGCCGGCCCGGTCGATCAGCTGGCCGGCGGAAATATCCGTCGTCCGGCCGACGATCTCGCAGCGGACGGCGGAGCCGTCGGGGCGGACAGACAGCAGCTCGGTCGTCCCGCCCGACAGGTGCCAGGCCAGATGAGGCCGGTCTAAAAGGTCGGGGCGCCCGGCCGACCAGGCCGCCGCGGCGATGTGGCCCTGCTGGTGCGAAAACTCAAAAAAGGGCACGTCCAGAGCCCGCGCCAGCACGGCTCCCTGGGACTTGCCCGCCAGAAAACACGGCATATAAGAGTCTTCCGTCTCGCGCGGCTTCGTACTCGCGCCGACGGCGAGTACGCCCTCCGGCGCTTCGAGCTCCGCGAAAACGGACGGCAGGTTTTTGACATGCAGAAAGAGCGCGTCCGACTGGCGCAGGCCGAGGCGTCCCGGCTCAACGTCCAGAAGCCGGCCGGCGTTGCGGCCCGTCTCTCCGTCGAACGCGGCGCAGCTCGTCGTATAATTGCTCGTATCGAAGGCCAGCGCCGCTTTTTTCACGCAAACGTCACTTCATTCCTGGCAAAGCTGCCGAGGACGCCGTTGATGAACTTGACCGTCTCCGGCTGCTCATACCGCTTGGCGATCTCGACCGCCTCGTTGATGGCCGCCTTGGGCGGCACGTCCGGCATATATAAAACCTCGAACATCGCCGTTTTCATAATGGCGACGGCCGTGCGCGATATGTGCCCGAATTTCCAGCCGACGGCATATTTGTCGATGTAGCCGTCGAGCTCGGCCGCGTGCCCGGCAATGCCCCGGATGAGCTTTTCAATATACCGGAGCTGCTTTTCGTCCGGGTAGCTTTCGTAAAGCGGATCCTCGCCGCCGAGCGTGGCGTAGTAGTCCGGGTCGAACGCCCGGTCGAACAGCTCCTCCGGGTCGCCCGGATTTTCCGAGAGGCCGAAGCAGAGCCTGACCGCCAGTTCTCTGGCCGCTGTCCTTGTCATCTTTTATCCCCTTAACGGCCCCGGCCGCAGCAAAGCGATGCGCGGTCGGCAGCTCATCGTGATTTAACATATGGTCGGCGGAAGAATTCCCGCCGACCCGTAAGTGACATTTGCGCCGCGCGCCGCCTACTTGTTTCTCATGGCGATTCCGCAGATGTGGACATTGACGCCCGACACCGTCATCCCCGTCGACGCCTCGATCGCCGTGGCGACGGCATTTTGCACATGGGCGCCGATCTCGCTGATCGTCGTACCCAGCGACACCATAATATAGATTTCGGCGTGGATCGTCTTGTTCTCCATCTGGATCCTGACGCCCCGGGACAGGTTCTTTTTGCCTAAGAGCTCGGCGAGATCCCGGCCGGGCGTCGAATACAGACCGGCGACGCCGTCGACCTCGAGAGCCGCGCCGCCGGCGATGATCGCGACGACTTCCTCGGAGATGTTGACGCTGCCCTTGTCGTCGGTATAGGTGATATAGTCTTTATTTTCGCCCATTGTCGGCACTCCTAATCCATTGTTTTAATATGCTCAAAGACGGCCTTTTTACCCCTGATTTTATCATATGAACGCTTGTTTCGCCCTGTCCGCACCCGGCGGAAAGGATGCCTGCATAAACAACCGCCACCTGCCGGGCAAACTCGCAGGGGGGCGCGAAAAAGGACATAAATAGAAGTATAATACCTGCGTTAACAGGTATTATACTACAAATCCTTTTGAAAATAAAGCTATTTCACCGGGATTATTTTAATATCGCCGGCCGTATAATCCGTCTGGGTGGTGACGACATCCGTGATCTTGGCAACGGACGCGGATGAAAGCCCCTCCTCGGGCGCCGGCACCGTTACGTTGACCCCCTCGTCCGACATGTATACGACACAGTCGGCAAACCCTTTGGCCTTGATGAGGTCCTCCAATTCGGCTTCCTTGATCGAAATGGAGGCGATCTCCGAAATCTCGGCGAGCGCCGCGTCGATCATCTCCTGCGATGCCCCGTCCGTCTCGGTCACCGTAGCCAGCGTCGCTGCGGCCGAATCCCTGGCCTGCTGACGGTTGAGCCGCGCCGAGTCGAAATATGCCGTGTCGACCGCCTCATCCGGCTGGTAAAAAAGCCCCGCGTCCGACGTGCCGGCACTGGCGTCCTTGCCGGCCGAGGCCGTCGGCGCGGCCGAGGTCTTAGGCGACGTCTCCGCTATCGTTTCGCTGTCGGCGTCTTTTTTATTGTACGACCAGTTGAGATACGCAGCGACGCAGACGAACAGCAAAACCGTAATAATAACCGCGTTCCTTTTGAATGTTTTCACTCACGATGCCTCCTCAAGATTCATTCATTTTTGATACGACAATTTTGTCTGTTCCGAGCCCGGTCAGGCCCGCCACCGCTTTGACGATCTGATATGCCACCGTCGGATTATCCGCCCCCTCGCAAACGACGAGCGCGCCGAGATACTCGGGGTAAACGGTCTTGAGCGCCACGGGGCTCTCCGCGGAGCCGCCCGACGAGACGACGACGGTCGTGCTCTTCGTCTCCGTGCTGTTTTCAGCCGACGCCCCTTCTCCCCGGGTGGTCTCGGACGAGCTCTTATCGGTCGCCAGTATCTGTTCCGTACCTGTCTTAAGCGTCAAAACGACTTCCACCTGCCCGGCGCCCTCGATCCTCGACAGCGCGGCTGCGATGCGCGCCTCCTGCTCGCTGAGCAAAAAAGCAACGGGCTGCGTTTCGGCGGGCTGCGCCTCGCTTTTGTCGCCGCGCGAGCCTGTCGGCAGCAAAATGAGCACCAGTCCGATCAAGAGGACGATCACGACGAATTTGTTTTTTTTGACGACCGCCCAGAGCTTTCCGGCAATTTCCGGCATGTTCTTACTCATCGTACATACTCCAGTTCAGTCCCTCCGGCGGTATCCCGAGCTCCGCTTCGATGTCCCGGCCCAGTTCCTGCCTCTTATCTTCGCCTGCGTTCGTTCGAAGACTCGCCCCGCACGGGTACCAGTAGCCGTCGACGCTCCAGGAAAGCTGTACCGACGCCTCCAGGTCCGTGATCCCAAGGGACTTGCCTTTGTCCAATATATATGCCTGGCAACGCTCTTCTATGATACGTCTTGTCAGGTTTTCGTTGGCGGAATCGATATCGGCGGAAAACGCCTCCGCCTCGCTTTTGTGCTGCGCGAGGTATTCGGAAAAGCTCCTGTAGTCAAAGCCGACAATCGGCCGGACGAGCGCGATGACGGTCATGAGCCCGCACACGAGCGACACGATCTTTTTGACGCGCCCCTCGGGCGTCACCGTCATGGCGACCGCCGTGATCATCGCGGCCCCGGCGATTCCGACAATCCAGCTGCGCAGCGCTTCCGTCATATCAGCAGCATCCTTTTCTTATGTAATTAACTCGTCCGGCTTTTTATGTACCGACAAACTTGATGACGGATATGATCGAGATCGGAAGAGCACACGTCTGAACTCCAGTCACCGCTCATTATC
>CAYMLM010000058.1:12807-14032 GCA_964391385.1 uncultured Papillibacter sp. | reverse complement strand
ATAATGAGCGGTGACTGGAGTTCAGACGTGTGCTCTTCCGATCTGACCGCCTCGAGGACGCCCTCAGCCACGGACGCGCGGGGCACGGCCGGCCTGCCGTAGGCGCTCAGCAGCTCCGCGAGCCTGTCGGCCTTCATGGCGCGCGGGTTCGGCGGCTCGACGGCGATAAACGACGCGGCGATATCGGCGATCTCATCCATCATCGCGCCGACGTCCTTGTCGGCCATGACGCCGACCAGAAAGACGATTTTCCGTCCCGGAAAATGCGTCCTCAGGCTCTCGGCCGTGGCGCGGATACCGTGCGGATTGTGCGCGCCGTCCAGGATGAAGACGGGCCGGCGGCGCAGGACCTCGAAGCGGCCCGGCCAGCTGACCTCGGCCAGCCCGGCTGCGATATCTTCGCCCGAGATTTGCCAGCCCTTCGACCGCAGACACTCCAGCGCCGTGATCGCCAGCGCCGCGTTATACGGCTGGTACGTCCCGATGAGCGGCAGCGTAATATCCCGGTAGGGCGCAAAATCAAGCGTGACGCCGTCGAGGCCGCGGCTGCGGACGGTGAGCCGTGAAAAGTCGGCGCGGTGCAGGACGGCGTTTTTGTCCCGGCAGGTCCGCTCAAAGACGTCCTCGACGTCTTTTTCGCCGCCGTAAACGACGACGTCGCCGCCTTCCTTGATGATTCCGGCCTTGGCGCGCGCGATGTCGGCGAGCGCCGGGCCGAGGTCGGCCGTATGGTCGAGCCCGATGGCGGTGATGACGGCGGCTTCGGGCGTGTCGATGACGTTCGTGGAGTCGAGCTCGCCGCCCATGCCGACCTCGAGCACGACGATATCACACTGTTTGTACAGAAAATACTTCATCGCGAGCGCCGTGATAAGCTCGAACTCCGTCGGGGAGTCCGTCATCGCATCGGCGTGCGGGCGGATTTCATCTGTGAGGCGCTCAAGCTCCCCGTCGGAGATGTGAACGCCGTCCACCTGCATACGCTCGTTGAAACGGAGGATGTACGGGGAGGTGTACAGACCCGTCTTATAGCCGGCCTTCCGCAGCACCGAGGCGATACACGCGGAGACGGAGCCCTTGCCGTTCGTGCCGGCCACGTGAACAAATTTCAGGGATTTTTCGGGATTGCCAAGCGCCGCGAGCAGCGTCCGCGTCCTCTCAAGCCCGGGCTTACTTCCCTGCCACTTCACGCTGTGAATGTAACTTAGCGTTTGCTCGTAACTCA
>CAYMLM010000058.1:0-12707 GCA_964391385.1 uncultured Papillibacter sp. | reverse complement strand
ATGTGTGCGCAGGCGGGCACGGTGAACGGACCGTGCCGGCAAGCACTGTTGTGCGCCACATATAGGAGGTTTTAGGATCTCCGGTATGCAGCAGCGGGATGCGGACACCAAACCGTGGATAATTCCTTCGTCCGACTGACAACTCCCCGTCCAGTCGGCACTTTACGCATGACGTCCTACTCTGCTTTAACCGCGCTTCACGCAGTCAAGTACATTTATCATATTACCACGGCGTTATCAGCTTGTCCATACCGTGTTTTGCACATTCATTCGGCAGTTTTGTAGTTTTTTCTTATAACGGACGGCACGGTTCGTTTCTTTTTTCACGCTCCGCGTGTTATAAAGGTCGCATAGAATTTTCACGGAGCCGGGAGGATTGCTTATGGGACGACGGATCGTGACGGCAAATCTGCGCGGCGCGGCAAGCGTTTCGGCGGACGTTTACAGCGCCGTTACGGCGGCGGCGGAAACGCCGCCGGCACAAGCTGAGACGGAGGCTTACGCTGTCCCCGCGGATGCGAAAGCGGCGGCCGTCGCGCCGGCCCCGCCGGCGGAAGCGCCCGCCCCGGACGACTACATATCGAAGCTGATCAAGTACATACCGACGGAGGTCGTGACGCTGTACCTGTTCGTCGACGGCATCCTCAAGTCCTTCAATTCAAGCCCCGCCGTCAACTGGATCGTGTTTTTCCTGCTCCTGGCGCTGACGCCTGTCTATATCTGGCGCATAACGGCGGAAAAGACAAAAGCGTGCGCGTGGGACCAGATCGCCGTCTCTTTCGTCTCGTTCGCGCTGTGGGTGTACGTCATCGGCGGCCCGTTCGTCACGCTGTCCTGGTATGTGCCTCAGTACGGTTACATCCTTGTGGCGATCGTCACCGTCTTCACCCCACTGCTGAGAAAATAGCTCCTGAAAAGACGCAGAAGGCGCGGCTAAAAAGCCGCGCCGATTTGTTTTGTCCTTCCCTGCTGTGCGATCATTCCTTCAGGCTGCCGCGGAACTCCCTCATGTCCGTCCCGGCCTCCTCCGTGAGCTTCGGGTACTTCGGGTCAATCTCCTTGAAGTGTTTCACGACGATCTCGGAAATCAGGTACCGCGCGTACCAACGCTTGTCGGACGGGATGACGTGCCACGGGCTGCTTTCGGCCGCGGTGGCGTTGATTGCCTTTTCGTAGGCGTCCTGATACGCGTCCCAATGGCGGCGTTCCAGAAAATCGCTCTTTGCGAACTTCCAGTTTTTCGAGGGGTCGTCGATGCGTTCGAGCAGCTGCTTCTTCTGCTCGTCCTTCGAAATGTGCAGGAAGAATTTGAGGACGGTGATCCCGTTTTCCCACAGGTAACGCTCGAACTGCCGGATCTGGCCGTACCGCTGTTCGATGACGTCCCCGCACTTGCAGCGGTCGGGCAGGTTCTGGTTCAGGTAAAGCTTATGCACCCTCGCAACCAGCACGTCCTCATAATACGAGCGGTTGAAGATGGCGATCTTCCCCCGCCGGGGGACGTGCCTGTGGCAGCGCCAGAGGTAGTCGTGCAGCTGCTCCTCGTCCGTCGGCTGCTTGAAGCTGTAGACCTCGACGCCCGACGGGTTCAGCCCGGAAAACACATGCTTGATGGCCCCGTCCTTGCCGGCCGCGTCCATGGCCTGGAAGAGGATCAGAACGGCGTCTTTTCGCGCGGCGTACAGCTTGTCCTGATATGCTTCAAGCCGACGGACATTTTTCTCGAAGAGCGCGGCGCAGCCGTCCCTGTCCTTGAATTCCCCCGTATCGGCGGTATCGAAGCCGTTTATATCAAATTTCCTGTCGCCGGAATACCTGTATTTTCGAATGTCCATCGCCGCATCCCTTCGCATGAGCTATAGTATTGTCATGTTTTTTTCCATTATAAGGCCCCCGCCGTCATTTTTCAAGGAAGCGGCATTTACAGGTTTGCCGCCCAATAACAAAGGGCCGCCTTTCGGCGACCCCCTGATTGCTTTATGCTCATTTGACGAGCTTGTTGATCTCCTCGGCGAAGTTCTCCTCTTTCTTCTCGATGCCCTCGCCCTTTTCATAGCGCGTGAACGCTTTGACCCGGATCGTGCCGCCGGCGGCCTTCGCGACCTCGGCCACATGCTTTTCAACGGCTATCTTGTCGCCCTTGACGTAGGCCTGCTGCAGCAGGCAGTTTTCCTCGTAGAACTTGTTGACGCGGCCCATGACCATTTTTTCGATGATATTGTCGGGCTTGCCAGCGTTCTTCGGGTCTTCCTTCGCCTGGACGGTGAGGATCTCCTTCTCCTTGTCGAGAACCGACTGGTCCACGTCCGACTTGTCGAGGTACGTCGGGCGCATCGCGGCGATCTGCATGGCCACGTCCTTGCCGAGCTCGATGACCTCGGGCTTTGACTCGAGGCCGGCGGAGACTTCCATATTGACCATGACGCCGATCTTGCCGCCCGCGTGCACGTACGGGACGCAAAGGCCCTCGGTGTAGCGGACAAAGCGGCGCACGCTGATGTTCTCGCCGATGACGAGAACCATGTCCTGCAGCTTCTCACGGACGGGCTTGTCCGTCCCGGGCATATTGGAATCCAGAAGCGCCTCGACGTCGGCCGGGGCGTTTTTAGCAACGGCTTCGGCGACGCTCTTGACGAAGTCTACGAATTTTTCGTTCTGCGCGACGAAGTCCGTCTCGGCGTTGACCTCGACGACGACGCCGACGCTGCCGTAGACGTCCGCGTACGCGATGCCCTCGGCGGCGATCCGCCCGGCCTTCTTCTGCGCGGCGGCCAGGCCTTTTTCGCGAAGCCAGTCGATCGCCTTGTCCTTGTCTCCGTCGGAGGCCACGAGCGCCTTCTTGCAGTCCATCATGCCGACGCCGGTCATCTCGCGGAGGTCTTTAACGTCTTGTGCGGTGAAAGGCATTATTTACTCCCCCTCGCTGTCTTTTGTGTTGGCGGGCTTCTCGGCCCCGGCGGCTTCTTCCGCCGCCGCAGCTTCCTCGGCCTCGGCGTCGGCGCCCTGCCGGCCTTCCTGTATGGCGTTTGCCATCGTGGCGGAGATGAGACGGATGGCGCGGATGGCGTCGTCGTTGCCGGGGATGATATAGTCGATCTCGTCAGGATCGCAGTTGGTGTCGACGATCGCGACGATGGGTATCTTGAGCTTGCGCGCTTCGGCAATCGCGTTGCGTTCCTTGCGCGGATCGATGATGAACAGGGCGGCCGGGAGCCTTTTCATGTCCTTGACGCCGCCGAGGTATTTCTCGAGCTTATCGATCTCGTTGGTGAGCTTGATGACTTCCTTCTTGGGCAGGATGTCGAACGTGCCGTCCTCCTGCATCTTGCGCAGCTGGGCCAGCCGGTCGATGCGCGTGCGCATCGTTTTGAAGTTCGTAAGCATGCCGCCGAGCCAGCGGGCATTGACGAAGAACATGCCGACGCGTTCGGCTTCTTCCTTGACGGCATCCTGCGCCTGTTTCTTCGTGCCGACAAAAAGGAGCGAATCTCCTTTTTCGCTCAGGGAGCGCACAAAGTTATAGGCCTCCTCGAGCTTTTTCACGGTCTTCTGAAGATCGATGATGTAGATGCCGTTGCGCTCCATATAGATATACGGAGCCATTTTGGGGTTCCAGCGCCTCGTCTGGTGTCCGAAGTGGACGCCCGCCTCCAAAAGCTGTTTCATGGATACGACTGCCATTTAATTTCCTCCTGTTTGTTTTTTCCTCCAGCTCCATCCACTCCCGCGCCAACCCGGCACGACCGTACTCAGATACAGCCGATTGAAGGGCACATGGCGTGAAATCCGGAAGCTGTGCGTATTTTCGCAGCAAAGGACATTCTAACAGATACGACCGGTAAAATCAAGTATTATTCTTATCAAATTATACGCCGGTCATACCCAGCCGCGCCTGCGTTTTTCGCGGCGGTAGTCCCCGTCCACGTCGATCAGGATGATATCGTCGCCGATCCGGCGGATGCACTCGAACGGGATGACGTAATCGTCCTCTCGCCAGAACAGCCCCAAAAACCGGCAGGGACCCGGCACGACGATCGCGATGAGGCATCCCGTGGCAAAGTCCAGGAGGACGTCCGTCACAAACCCCAGCCTGAAACCGTTATGTATATCGATGACCTCCTTGCACCGGAGATCGACAATCCTGCACTGCATCGATAACGCTCCTTTCTTTTATGTCCAGACGGACTCGCTACATCATATTCCCGGCGGGTTGTACAAAATAACCGGCTTTGGGGCAAACCTGCGGCGCAGACGAAAATACCGGACGAAACCGTCAAGCGGCGTCCCGCGCGGCTTAGACGCCGCGGCCGGGAACCGGTCGGCAGACCACGCCCATGAAGCGCGTAGCGTGTAAACTCAAAGCACCGGAAGGGTTAGGCTCAAATCATGTCCGAAAAACACCAATGAATAACAACTCGGGCAAAATATCATACAATGTATTGAAATTGCTGATTTACCGTATTATAATCAAAGCACAACTGAATCATCGTTAGGTGAGGTTACCATACGGATATACGCTACTGCCCGGAAACATCGAGAGATGCCAATGGGTCAGCAGGTATTATCGAAATAAGGTATTACTTAATGTGGCTAAAAAGCCGTTTCTCCAAGAGAAACGGCTTGGGAAATAAGCCCGGGGGCTTATTTCCGGAATTTGCTCGACTGTGAATTCTGACGCCGTATGGAGCTAAAACTCAACGAATGATGCGTTTTTCCGCTTGCCGTCATTCGTAAAATGACGGTTTTTTAATCTGCAATCGGAGGTGAACGGCATGGAAGGCGACCCCAGCGGCAGTAGCAGCAGCAATATACGACCGTATCGGCAAAGCCCGGGTTTGTCCGTCGTGCCGTCATTTCACCGTTTCGGCTGATTGGCGGATAAACCCTCCAGACACACTATTACAGGAGGGTGATAACAATGATGAAATTTTTCAAGACCATGGACGGCTGCCTCGCCGCGTGCGAAGCGTACGAGGCCGGCGTCTGGGTCTACCTGATCAATCCCTCGGAAGATGAAATTAAAAAGACGTGTATCCTGACCGAGATTGACGAGGAGCTCATCCGCCCCGCGCTCGACGAGGAGGAGCGCCCGCGCATCGAGACCGACAACGGCCAGACGCTCATACTCGTCGACATCCCGACGAGCGAGAACGACGGGACGACCAACATATTTTCAACTATCCCGCTGGGCATCGTGTACACAAAGGAAGCCATCGTCACCGTGTGCCTGAAGGAAACCCCGGTTCTCGGAGACTTCATCAACAAGAAGGTCAAGACCTTCTACACGTATTTCAGGAGCCGGTTCATCCTGCAGATCCTGTTCCGCAACGCAACTTTTTATCTCCACTATCTGCGGAGCATCGAGAAAATCAGCAACAAGATTGAAAACGACCTGCAGAAGTCGATGAAAAACAAGGAGCTCACGCAGCTTTTAAAGCTCGAGAAAAGCCTTGTCTACTTTTCGACCTCCCTCAAATCCAACGAGTCGGTCCTTGAAAAAATGCTGAAGTTCGAGGCGATCAAAAGGTTCGAGGAGGATCAGGAGCTTCTGGACGACGTCATCATCGAAAACAGGCAGGCCATCGAGATGACGAATATCTACAGCAGTATTTTAAGCGGCACGATGGACGCGTTCGCCTCCATCATCTCCAACAACCTGAACATCGTCATGCGGTCGCTGACGATCGTCACGATCGCGCTGTCTGTCCCGACAATGATATCCGGCTTTTTCGGCATGAACGTGAGAAACTTCTTTGAAAACTCGCCGGCGGCCTTCCCCATCATCGTCCTCGGTTCGGCCGTCCTGGCCGTCCTGACGTCCTTCCTGCTCATAAGGAGAAGATTGTTTTAGAATGAAAGTACGGTAAAACCGCCTGCCGGCCGGCAGGCGGTTGCTTTATGTTGCTATATGCCGCTTTTTATCATGCTTGTCTCAGGTTGCCTTCGCTGTCGTAGAAAATTTCTCCCGCCATGCGCAGGAGACCCTTTCCGTCAAAAAAATTTTCGCCGTCGGCGCGCAGGATCCCTTCCGAATCGTAATAATGCTCGCCCGGTTGCCTGATGATCCCCTGATAGTCATAAAACGCCTCTCCCGGCGTTCGCAATCGGCCCTCCCCGTCGTAATAGCTATCAGATGTTGAATACATTCCTTTTCCTCCCGATAAATAAAAGCACAAAGATATAAGTATGCACAAATACTGTGCGTTCCGTCGGCTTATTTTGATAATAATGTCAAATGGCCGCGTTGTCAACTTTTTCGCCGCCTCAGGCTGAAATTCCGCCTTGACTTTGACGCGTCCGTACGTTAATATATTTGAGTGTCAAGTATTAATACTTGAAACACGGAGGCGAACCATCGTGGAAAAAACGCTCCTGAAAACGATGCTGTTTGACTTTTACGGAGATCTTCTCACCGAAAAGCAGCGCGAATACTACGATCTTTATTACAACGAAGACCTGTCGCTTTCAGAGATCGCCGAGAATGTCGGCATCACGCGCCAGGGCGTCCACGACATCGTCGCGCGCGCAGAAACATGCCTGCTGGAAACGGAACGGAAAACGGGCCTCATCCGGCGGTTCGGCGAGCTGCAGGCCGGGCTGAACCGGGCCGTCGAGCTGGCGGAACAGCTCCGGAGCGGGGCCGCGACGGAAACGGACGCGGCGGCCGCCGCACAGCTTATAGAGGTTCTCAACAGGTTGAAGGTGTGAAGACGATCCAAAACCCTCGCATCGATATGCACCGAAACGTTATATTTGTCCGTTGCCCGCCGTAAGACGCTGGGCGACGGATCAAAGAGTTATGATCAGATAATACGACTCCGCCGACTGCATGGAGGGCGCCATGGCATTTGAAAGCTTATCCGAGAAACTCAACGCCGCGTTCAAGAAGCTGCGCGGCAAGGGCCGCCTGCACGAATCCGACATCAAAGAGGCGATGCGCGAGGTGCGCATGGCGCTTTTGGAGGCCGACGTCAGCTACAAGGTAGCCAAGGACTTCATCGCCGGCGTCAGCGAACGGGCCGTCGGCAAGGATGTGCTGGAAAGCCTCACGCCGGCCCAGATGGTCATCAAGATCGTCAACGAGGAGCTCACGAAGCTCATGGGCAGCGCGAACGCCAAGCTGACGATCTCACCCAAGCCCCCCACCGTCGTCATGCTCGTCGGCCTTCAGGGCTCCGGAAAGACGACGAACGGGGCGAAGCTGGCGGGTTATATGCGCAAACACCACAGCAAGCGGCCGCTGCTGGCCGCGTGCGATATCTACCGCCCCGCCGCCATACAGCAGCTTGAGACGGTCGGCAGGCAGCTCGATATCCCCGTGTTCCAGATGGGCACGGCAAACCCCGTCGACATCGCAAAGGCCGCCGTCGCGCACGCCGTCAAGCACGGCAACGACCTCGTCTTCCTCGACACGGCCGGACGGCTGCACATCGACGAGGCGCTCATGGACGAGCTCAAAAACATCCAGTCGGCCGTAAAGCCGACGGAGATCCTGCTCGTCGTTGACGCCATGACGGGCCAGGACGCCGTCAACGCGGCGACCGCCTTCAACGACGCTTTGGGCATCGACGGCATGATCCTCACGAAGCTCGACGGCGACGCCAGAGGCGGCGCGGCGCTCTCGGTTCGGGCCGTCACGGGCAAGCCCGTCAAGTTCGCCGGCATCGGCGAGAAGCTCGACCAGCTCGAGCCCTTCCACCCCGACCGGATGGCCTCGCGCATCCTCGGCATGGGCGACGTGCTGACGCTCATCGAAAAAGCCGAACAGAGCTTCGACGAGAAGAAGGCCGCCGAGCTTGCCGAAAAGCTTGCCAAAAACCGCTTCACGCTGACCGACTACTTCGACCAGCTCACGCAGCTCAAATCCATGGGCAGCTTATCCGACATCGCAGGGATGCTCCCGGGCGTTGACGCCAAGGCGCTCGCCGGCGCGCAGGTGGACGAAAAGTCGATCGCCAAGACGGAGGCCATCATATTGTCCATGACGAAGCAGGAGCGGGAGAATCCGTCGGTTCTCAATTCCAGCCGGAAAAAGCGCATCGCCGCCGGCAGCGGCACGCAGGTCGTCGACATCAACCGGCTCATTAAGCAGTTCGATATGATGCAGGCCATGACGAAGCAGATGTCCAAGGGCCGCATGCCCGCAATGTTCGGCGGCGGCAGGATGGGCGGAAAAAAGAAGGGCGGCAGGGGCCTGTTCGGCTTCTGAGTCCGGCGCGGGCCGGCACTGTGAGCGGCCGGGCGCGCTTGACCCAAAAACGAGGCTATTACCGAAAACGGTATTGCTATATATCTATTCATTTTACGGAGGCATAATAATGGTAAAAATCAGACTGCGCAGGATGGGCGCGAAGAAAAATCCCTTTTACAGGATCGTCGTCGCCGATTCCCTGTCCCCCCGCGACGGAAGATGCATCGAGGAGCTCGGCACGTACAATCCCCTGACTCAGCCGTCGGAGCTCAAGATTGACACGGAGCGCGCCCGGTACTGGCTCAAGAACGGCGCCCAGCCGACGGATACCGTCAAGGCGCTTCTGAAAAAGTCCGGCGCCATATAAACGGGGTTAGGATTATGAAGGATTTGCTGCTTTATATCGCGCAAAATCTTGTCGACAATCCCGACGACGTCACGGTGACGGAAAAAGAGACGAAAAACGAGACGGTATACGAACTGCATGTCGCCCCGAGCGACATGGGCAAGGTCATCGGCCGCCAGGGCAAGGTCGCCGGCGAGATCCGGAAGCTCATGCGGTCGGTGGCGCAGCGTCAGGGCAAGCGCATCAGCATCGACATCGTGGACTGACGCGTTTCGTCAGTCCGCGATGCCGCGAATCGGCTGAGTTTATAAGCACTATGCACGGGAGGCCAACATGCAAAGTCCGTATCTAGAGGCCGGGAGGATCGTCGCCCCTCACGGCGTGCGCGGCGAGGTGAAGATCGAACCCTGGACCGACACGCCGGACTATTTACGCCGCTTCAATACGATCTATATCGACGGCGCGGCGGTGCGCGTGCTCAAAGCGCGCGTGCACAAGAACGCCGTCGTCGCGCAGCTGGAGGGCGTCGGGCGCCTTGAGGACGCCGAGGCCCTCCGGGGCGCGACGGTCTTTATCGACCGCGGCGACGCGGATCTGCCGGACGGCCGCCATTTCATCGCCGACCTGATCGGCCTGGACGCCGTCGACGACGACACCGGCGAACGCCTCGGCGTCATCCGGGACATCCTGCCGCTCGTGCCGAACAGTATTTACGTGATCGGCGGCGAGCGCGAGATCCTCGTGCCGGCCGTCGACGAGTTTGTAAAGAAGATCGACACCGGCGCGGGCTGCGTCCGGTTTCATCTGATCGAGGGCCTGTGATGCGGATCGACATCATGACGCTCTTCCCCGAGACCGTCGGGGACATCCTGTCGGAGAGCATTTTGGGACGCGGGCAGGAGCGCGGCTATATCCGCATCGAATGCCACCAGATCCGCGACTACACGGCCAACAAGCAAAAGCAGGTGGACGACTACCCGTACGGCGGCGGCCGCGGCTGCGTCATGTACGCCCAGCCGCTTTACGACTGCTGGCGGCACATCTGCGAGCTGGCCGGTGAGCGCGTGCATACGATCTGCATGTCGCCGGCCGGCAAGGTTTTTACGCAGGCGGACGCCGTGCGGCTGAAAAACGAGTACAGCCGCCTCATTCTCGTGTGCGGCCGCTATGAGGGCATCGACGAGCGCTTCATCGACGCGTGCGTCGACGAGGAGATCTCTCTCGGCGACTTCGTCCTGACGGGCGGCGAGATCCCGGCCATGGCCGTGGCCGACGCCGTCTGCCGGCTTGTGCCCGGCGTGCTGCCCGACGCCGAATGCTTTGTCAACGAAAGCCACTGGGACGGGCTGCTGGAATATCCGCAGTACACCCGCCCCGAGGTCTGGGAGGGCCGGCGCGTGCCGGAGGCGCTCCTCTCGGGCAACCACGCGCTCATCGGCAGGTGGCGGCGCAGGCAGTCTTTCCTGCGCACGCGCGCGCGCCGTCCGGACCTGTATCAAAAGCTGGAATTAAAGGAAAAAGACGATATCGCGCTGAAAAAAGAGATCGACAGCGAGATTTCTGATGACATATAGAGGTAAAATATATAATTTTTAATGGATTTAATACGAATCTTCTGCTATACTGCATAAGGCGGCGGGAGCCGACGACTGTTCGGCTCCCGCCGTTTTCACGAAGATATTCTTCCGCGAGGATACTTCTGCGATAAGATTCTTCTCGAAGATAGTCTTCTGCGAAGATAGTCTTCGCTATACTGGAGGAGGAATGATTCAATTTTTAGTATTTCCGCCAAGCGGCGTTTGAACGATACGGTAACGCTTATGGAGATTGAAGCGCCGGATGTCGCGAAAAAAGCGCTGGCCGGCCAGTTCATCATCTTCAGGGTCGACGAGTTCGGCGAGCGCGTACCCCTGACCATCGCGGATACGGATCCCAGCCGCGGAACCGTTACGATTATTTTCCAGATTGTCGGCCGCTCCACGATGCTGCTCGGCCAGCTCGAGGCAGGCGACGCCATTTGCGATTTCGTCGGTCCGCTCGGCCTGCCGACGCACCTGGACGGCGTTAAAAAAGCCGCCATCGTGGGCGGCGGCGTCGGCAACGCCATCGCCTACCCCGCCGCGAAGGCGCTTTTCAATATGGGCGCGGAGGTCGACGTCATCGCGGGCTTCCGGTCTAAGGACATCATCATACTGGAAGACGAGATGCGCGCGGTGAGCCGCAATTACTATCTTATGACGGACGACGGCTCGGCGGGGGAAAAGGGCTTCACGACGACGAAGCTCAAAGCCCTGCTCGAAGCCGGCAATCCATACGACATGGTCATCGCCATCGGCCCGATCATCATGATGAAGCTCATTGTCGACACGGCAAGGCCCTTCAATGTGCCCACGACCGTCAGCATGAATCCGATCATGATCGACGGGACGGGCATGTGCGGCTGCTGCCGCGTCACCGTGGACGGCAGGATGCGCTTCGCCTGCGTCGAAGGGCCGGACTTCGACGGCTACAAGGTCGATTTCGACGAGCTCATCAAGCGCAACGGCCTGTACAAGGAGCAGGAGGAGCACGATAAGAAGCATATCTGCAGACTGACGGGAGGTGTCCGGCATGCCTAATATGGATGTGAAAAAGGCGCCGATGCCCGAGCAGGAGCCGATGCTCCGCAACAAAAACTTCCAGGAGGTCGCGCTCGGTTACGGCGAGGAGCAGGTCAAGGCCGAGGCGGCGCGCTGCCTCGGCTGCAAGAACCAGCCTTGTGTGGCCGGCTGCCCGGTCAACGTACGCATTCCCGAATTCATCAGGAAGCTCGCGGAGGGAGACCCCGCGGGCGCGTACGATATCCTCACCTCCACGAACAGCCTGCCCGCGGTCTGCGGGCGCGTGTGCCCTCAGGAGGCGCAGTGCGAGAAGCTGTGCGTTCGGGGCCTCAAGGGCGAACCGGTCGGCATCGGCCGCCTGGAGCGGTACGCGGCGGACTGGCACATGGCGCACGGGACTGGCAAAAAGACCGAGCTCCCGGCGAAAAACGGCCACAGAGTCGCCGTCGTCGGCTCGGGACCCGCGGGCCTCACCTGCGCGGGCGACCTCGCGATGGAGGGCTTTGACGTGACGGTCTTCGAATCGCTGCATGAGGCCGGCGGCGTGCTGATCTACGGCATCCCGGAGTTCCGCCTTCCGAAGGCCATCGTAAAAAAGGAGATCGACAGGCTCGAGAGCATGGGCATCACCGTCCGGAAGGACGTCGTCGTCGGCCGGACGGTCACGGTGGACGAGCTGTTCGGGGACGGCTTCGAGGCCGTCTTCATCGGCAGCGGCGCGGGACTGCCGCAGTTTCTCGGCATCGAGGGCGAATCGCTGCTGGGCGTTTATTCGGCCAATGAATATCTGACCCGCATCAACCTCATGAAGTCGTATCTCGAGGAATACGACACCCCGGCCGTGAAGAGCAAAACCGTCGCCGTCGTCGGCGGCGGCAATGTCGCCATGGACGCCGCCCGTTGCGCGCAGCGCATGGGCGCCGAAAAGGTCTATATCATCTACCGCCGCTCCATGACGGAGCTGCCGGCCAGGGCCGAGGAGGTCCACCACGCCGTCGAGGAGGGTATCGAGTTCAAGCTCCTCAATAACCCCGTGAGGATCCTCGGCGACGAAAACAGCCGCGTTGTGGCCATCGAGTGCGTGCGCATGGAGCTCGGCGAGCCCGACGCGTCCGGCCGCCGGCGGCCCGTCCCGGTCGAGGGCTCGAACTTTACGCTCGACGTCGACACGGTCATCGTCGCCGTCGGGACAAGCCCGAACCCGCTGATCAAGTCGACGACGAAGGGTCTCGAATCCAACAGGCACGGCTGCCTCGTGGCCGACGAGAGCGGGCTGACGACGCGCGAGGGCGTCTGGGCCGGCGGCGACGCCGTCACGGGCGCGGCCACCGTCATCCTTGCCATGGGCGCGGGTAAGACGGCCGCAAAGGCTATCTCAGAGTCTATACAAAGCAGGACATAAAAAGCGTTTATGAAGAAACCGGTGCGACCCGTTTAAAACGGCGCCGTACCGGTTTTTCTTATAGCAACGCTAGCAAGGCAAAAGACAGCGGGGCCCATACGGGCCCCGCGCAGCGTGTAGACAAAGTGCTAATTCGGTTAAAAGCCTCGCAGAGTTTCCGTCGCGCAC
>CAYMLM010000057.1:0-14039 GCA_964391385.1 uncultured Papillibacter sp. | reverse complement strand
ATAATGAGCGGTGACTGGAGTTCAGACGTGTGCTCTTCCGATCTGACATCGCGTCGGCCAGCGGCTCGCCGGTGCGGCGTCCGTCGGGCGTGGCGAACGTGAACCAGCCTTGCGCGATATGGTCGGACGCGCCGTAAAGGCCCGCTCCGTACCGCTTGGCGCGGACGCTGTAGCATTCGCTGCAGATTTGATAGTACAGGTCCACGCACCATTTGAGCTCCTGATCGACGTAGGAGTCCGCGTTGCCGTAATGCGGCACCTCGTTCAAGATGCGCTGGCGGAGCGGCTCGCAGCCCTCCCAATTGGCCAGCCACGCGTCGTAGAGCTCTCTTGTCGTGACGAGCTTCTTGTCGAAGCACATGTACTTGATGGTAGACAGGGAGTCGGCGAGCGTTGCCAGGCCCGTCGCCGTGCCTCCGTAGCCGTTATACTTGCAGCCGCCGGCCGTGCAGTCCTTGCCGGACTCCATGCACCCCTCCATCGAGATGGAGAGCATCGGCTGGGTGAGGTGGTAATAGCTGATGTATTCGGCATAGTTGTTCATCGTGATGTACAGCTTCTGGATGTACCGCCCGAGCTTCTCGACGGCGTCGCGCACCTCACCGATGGAGGTCATGTTGTACAGGTAATCCGTCGTGACGGAGCACTGCTCGCCGTTTATAGGATTGATGCCGTTGTTGATGGCCATGTTGAAAATACTGCCCCACATGACAGTGGCGTTCGGCGGGAAGATGCCGTTGCCGGCCGGGAAGTCCCGCCCGCAGCCGACGATCTCCTGGCAGCCGATGATGCCGTAATCGCGCGCGTCCTCGAGTGAGAAGCCGCGTTCCTTCATGATGGTCGGGATGATGACCTCGTCGTTCTGGTACAGCGGCAGGCCGCCGACGAGCTTTGAGGTCGCGATGGCGCAGTCCCAAAGCTTGTCGGGGCTGTTTTTATTAAAGCGCAGGGAGATGGTGGGATCGTGGAGCTTCAGCCGCCCGACCGTCTCAAGCGCCATGTAGGTGACGGGGTTTGTTGCGTCCTCTCCGGTTTCGGGGTCGACGCCGCCGAGCGTCGTGTGCTGGTAGGTGTTGCCTATGCCCGTGATGGTGACGATCTTCGCCGGAGCCGCGCCGTAGAAGCAGTTGGCCTTGAGGAAGAACGCGTCGACGATCTCCTGCGCCCCGTCGAGGGTCAGCCTGCCCTCGTCGAGGTCCTTTTTCAGATACGGCCAGGTGTACTGGTCGAAACGCCCGAGCGAGGGAGAGGGAATGACGGTCTCGAGCGTGATGAGCAGCTGGTACAGGATGACGCCCTGGCAGGCCTCCCAGAAGGTTCTGGCGGGGTTTTCCGACAGATTCAGAAGGCCGTCCGCCATCCTTTCAAGCTCCGCCCTGCGCGTCGGGTCTGCGCAGGCCGCCGCTTTCGCGGCGACGGCGTCGGCGTAGCGCCGCACAAAGATCATCGCGGACTCGCACGAGATCTGGGCGGACTTGTAGAACATGTATCTGTTCATGTCTTCGCCCATCAGATTGCCACGGTGCGAATCCAGCCAGTCGGTGGCTTCCTGCCACAGCGCCTTATAGCCGACCTTCAGGATCTTCGGATAGCCGGCAATGAGGTGCCCGGCCGACAGGCTCAGAAGACCCATGCCGCTGCGGTCGTAGCTGCTGACGCCGAGGCGGATGAGTTCGTCATAGCCTTCCGGCTGCCACGCGTCGGCGACGGTGCCGACCTTTTTGTTCTCCCAGTAGGGGTACACCGTCTCGAGGGCGGCACAGTCTTCCTCGCTGATGCTGAGCTTGATCTCCTCGTGATCGGGGTTGTGATACAAGCCGTCTTCGCGAAGGGTCCACTCGCCGCTGCGGACGGCGGACGATATCCAGTCGCTCATCGCGCCCCACTCGGGGTAGGAGGGGCTTGAGAAGAAATAGGGGCCCTTGCCTCCGACGATGAGCTCGTCGTCGTCGACGTAGGTCGTGATTTTTTGGGCGATCTCCTTCATCATCAGCGGCCGCTTGATGATGGGTACGACGTTTTCGTATTTTTTGCTGGCCTCGGTGATGATGACGGCACGCTCGGCGTCACAGCGGATGACCCGGTCGCGGATGCGTTCGCGCATCCTCCGGATACGGTCTGTCGCCGGACTGAACTGATACATCTGAATTGCCTCCTCTATATAACCTGTTTTTTTTACAAATAAATCATGATACGCGCCCCTTGAACACCGGTTTACAGCTCAAGGGAACGCCGCTTTCTCAACACTATTTTACGCCGCGGCGGCCGAAAACACAACAGTAGCGGCATGTGCGGCATATAAAAGATCGGCATGACGGCATAACAGCCGTTCTTTACGGTTTCGTGTCCTCTGCACGCTCCTCCGCGTCCGCCCGCACCGCGTCCGGCGTCCCGGCGGCGTTTTCCGCACCGTCCGTTTCTTCCGGCCCGCCTTCTCCGGCCGCTTCCGCCTCAGCTTCGGAATCGTCTGGGCCGCCCGGCACATCCAATTCGCCGGAAGCGCCCAATTCGCCGGAAGCGTCCGTCCCGGACGCCGGCGCTTTCTTATCTTTCCGGAACAGATCGGTCGCGAAAAGAAGGATGCCGAGCGCCAGCGTAAAGACAGAGATGAACTGCGACGTCGACAGGGGCCCGACGGCGCCCCTGTAATCGGCCCGCAGGAGTTCGACGGCGGAGCGGCCGACGCTGTATAAGATCAGATACAGCCCGCCGGTTTTTCCGCGTTTTCTGTCCCTGCGCGCGTAAAGCAGAAGGACAAGCGCGATCAGGAAATCGCCGGCGCTCGAGATCAGCTGAGTCGGGATGAGCTTCACGCCGTTCGGCGCGTACTGCGAGCTGTGAAACACAATGCTGAACGGGGAATCCGTCTGACGCCCGTAGCAGCAGCCGGCGAGAAAACAGCCGATCCGTCCGAAGCCCTGCGCCAGCGCGATCGACGGGGCCGCCAGGTCGAAATATCTCAAAAAGCTGAGCTTTTTTGCCCGGCAGTAGAGCATGACGGCGGCAATGCCGCCGAGGATGCCGCCGTACAGGACAAATCCGTCGCCGGAGAGGATCAGGGCGGGATTGGCGAGAATGGCCTTGAACTCTACGATGCAAAAGAGCACCTTGGCGCCCAGGAAACCGAATATCAGCGCCAGCAGCACGATGCTGTACAGCGAATCCGTACTCAGGCCTTTTTTCTTCGCGCGAAACTGCGCCACCAAAACCGCGCAGACGACGCCGATGCCGATCATCAGCCCGTAGCCGTGGATCGTCAGCCGGCCGATTGTGAAAAGATCGTTATACATAATCCCACCGTCCCTCTTTGTGATATCGACAGTATAAAGGCATATTGTCAAATTTGCAACGCATCCGAATCAATCCCCCCGCGCCTTTCGGCGCGGGGGCGGGCGTCGACAAAAAACCATCGTCTGACGTCCCGGCGTCCTTTCGCCGTGCGAAAGGTTTTGCGCCGGACACGGCGAGTTGTCTGGTCTGTCCGGTGCAAAACGTGAAATCACAAGTCTTCCGGGAATTCACTTCCCGGAAGACTTACTTTGCGAGGCCCGCAGGCCGAGATCCATAATTTATCGAAAAAGCCGCACCGGCGGTTTTTTCGACATTTTAGCTGACGATCGTATAGTACGCTTTGGCCGTCAGGCCATAGACGGCGGCGTAAATGAGCGCGAAGCAGCCGAGCGTAGCCAGCGTACACCAGGCGAACAGGGTCACGTTGGTCAGGTTCAGAAGAAACAGGATTTTCGTGATCATTTTAAACGCGGCCAGGATGTGTACGCCGGCGGCGACAAGCGGCAGGAAAAAGACGGTGAGCACCTGGCTTCGGATCGTTGCCTTGATCTCGTCGCGGCCCAGCCCGACCTTCTGCATGATCTCAAAGCGGTTCTTGTCGTCGTACCCCTCGGTGATCTGCTTATAATACATGATGACGACGGTCGCCATGATGAACAGCGCCCCCAGGAACAGCCCGAGGAAGAACAGCCCGCCGTACACCGCGAAAAAATCACCGCGGTTGGCCGCCGCGCTCGATACGTAAACAGGCAGCTCCTCGCCTCCGGAATCCGTCAGGGCCGGAAGGGCGGAAGCCAGCATCCACGCGAAATCGGCCTGCTCCTCGTCGCTCGCCTCCGGCATGTCGAATCCGTAGTAGAAGTAAAATTCCGGTATGGCGTATTCCCCGCCGTAAAGCGTACCGACTGCCCGCTCGATTGTGTCCTCATCCGCCAGCACCAGATAGACCGTCTCGTCATACTTTTCCGCACGCGAATCGGATATATCAAAACTGCTCACAACGGATTTGACCGCATATTCAGCGCTGCCGATGGAAAGCCCGGAGCTGCTGAACGAGATATCGGGCGAATAGAAGAGCAGTTCATCCGGCAGCAGCGTTTCATTTGTGTTTTGAATGCGGTTATAATCCTCGAGCGGAATAAAATAGACGATCGTGTCGCCTCCGCTCTGGGCGTTTGTCCGGACCGCCGTCCCGTCGAACGCCAGCATACGGTTGACATACATAAACGCGACGGTGTCCGACACGGCGGCGCCGGCGTCGGCGATACAGGCTTCGGCCGCGCTGCCAAGAAGCTCGCTTTGCGCCCGGCTGACATCGAGCGCTTTGATCTCGACGTTTCGCGGATAGCGGTAGCGGAGGATGTCCTCAAAGCCGGCGTACATCGACACGGTCGTCGAGATCATGACGAGCACCATCGTGGCAAGGATGCAGATGCCGGCCAGCCCCGCTGCGTTTTGCTTCATGCGGTAGAGCATGCCGCTTACCGCGGTGAAGTGGCGGATTTTGTAATAATAGTTTTTATTGCCGCGCAGGATTTTTAAAAGCGCTATGCTCCCGGCGATGAACAGGCAATAGGTGCCGAGGATGACGAGGAGCACCGCGATGAAAAACCAGCCGAGCGCTGCGACCGGATCGGCGACCGTGTTCGCCAGCCAATATGCCGCGCCCAAAGCCAGCAAGCCGACGATCGCCAGAAGCCATTTCGTCTTCGGCTCTTTTTCGCCGACGTTCCCGCCGTACAGGAGCTCGATCGGCTTGGCCAGGCGCACCCGCCCCAGATTGAGAAGCAGCGTGACGAAAAATATCCCCGCAAAGAGCAAAAGCGTGAGGACGACGGCCATCGGCGCGACCTCGAAGCCGAAGGGGACTTCGAAGCTGAGGAGCCGGATGAGCAGCAGGAGCATGAGCTTGCTGAGGACGATGCCGAAAAACAGCCCGACAATCAGCGCAATCAGCGCCGCGTAGACCGTTTCGAACAGCATCACGCGCGCGATGTGCCGTTTGCCCATGCCGAGGACGTTGTAAAGGCCGATCTCCTTTTTGCGCCGCTTCATCAGAAAGCTGTTCGTATACAGCAGAATGATGACGGAAAAGATGGCGATCACAATGGAGCCGAGCGTCATGGTAGCCTGCAGGGTGCCCGCGCCGGGCATTTTCTCAAGGCCCGTGTTCATTGTCAGGTACAGCATGATGTAAAACATCGCGACGGTGAAAATACACGTGAGGATATACGGCAGGTAAATCTTTGCGTTCTTCCGCATGCTGACGGCTGCCAGCCGCCCGTACAGGAATTTATTCATCCCGGGCACCGCCTGACGCGAGAAGAGTCAGCGTATCCGCGATGCGGACATACATCTGCTCCACCGAGAGTTCGCCCTTGTACAGCTGATGGAACAGCGCGCCGTCCCTTAGGAACAGGACGCGCCCGGCGTGGCTGGCCGCCTTGATCGAATGGGTGACCATGAGAATCGTCTGCCCGTCGCGGTTTAACTCGCCGAACAGGCGCATGAGGCTCTCGGCGGCCCGGGAATCGAGCGCGCCGGTCGGCTCGTCGGCCAGGATGAGCTTCGGGTCCGTGATGATCGCCCGGGCGATGGCCGCGCGCTGCTTTTGCCCGCCGGAGATCTCATACGGAAACTTCGCGAGTATATCCGCGATGCCCAGTTTTGCGGCGATCGGCCCGAGCTTTGCCTCCATCTCGCCGTACCGGCGGCCGGCCAGCACCAGAGGCAGGAAGATGTTGTCCCGGACTGAAAAAGTGTCAAGCAGGTTGAAGTCCTGGAAGACAAAGCCGAGGTTGTCCCGCCGGAAAGCGGAGATCTCCTTTTCGCCGATCGACAGAAGGCTCCCGCCGCCCAAAAGGACGTCGCCGCTCGTGGGCTTGTCCAGCGAGGCGATGATGTTCAGGAGCGTCGTCTTGCCGGAGCCGGATTCGCCCATGATGGCGACATATTCGCCCTGTTCGACGGAAAAGGAGACGTTGGACAGCGCCTCCACCTTGTTGCCGCCGAAACGCGTGGTATATGTTTTCTTCAGATTCTTGACTTCGAGAAGCGTCATAACAATATAACCCCCAACAGATTTTCAGGTTTGTCAGAAGTATATCAGAGCGGGCAGGGCCGTTCCATAGCTTTGCCTTACAGTTTGCCCGTTAACATTACAAAACTGTAAGCTTCAGCCAGAAAGCGCGCACGGTATGTACGGCCCGCCTTTTGGCAGGAGGGCCGTTGCCGTTACCAGAATCCGCGGCGGCAGCAGTCGCGGGAATAGCTGCGGCAGCAGGAGCTGTAAGCACCTGAGCGGTACCCGGCATATCCCGGGTATGAGCTGCGGCAGCATACGTATCCACGCTCATAACAGCGGCATGTGCTATAACCTCTGTACATAAAAAATCACCCCCGCTATGTTATATGCCCAAAAGCCTATTGATGCCATACGCGCCCCAGCCGGGCAGATCAAACCTGGAAGCGGGCCCGAGCCTGCCTGAATATCCTGCGCGTATGTACGGCCCGCCTTTTGAGGAGGGCCGTTTCTGTTACCAGAATCCGCGGCGGTAACCGTACCAGCCGTATCCGCGGTTGAAGGGGAAACCGGGTCTGCCGTAATAGCCCCGATAGCCGCCGCGCCAGCCGCCGTAGGGGAAGCCGTAGCCGCGCCAGCCGTAGGGATAGCAGCCGCCGAATCCGCAGTACATGTGAATCACCCCTCTACGTTATATGCCCGGCGGACCCATATTGCGACCGGGTATAAATATGCGGCCGGCCGTTTTCGCGGCCGGCGCTGAGAGTAGAAACACAGGGGGTGACGCAATTCGTCACAGAACCTTTGACAAGGGTCCTTTGGCACGCGGGCCGGTCACGCTATTCCAGAATGGTGCGGACAGCGACGAGCCCGATTTGCGCGCGCGTGCCCCGATGTACGCCCGATTCGACCGAAAGGGTATGGCCCAGCATGTCGGCGGCGCGTTTCGTCAGATACAGGCCGAGACCGGTCGATTTTTTGTCCTCCCGGCCGTTGAGTCCCGTGAAGCCCTTGTCGAAAATACGCGGCAGGTCCTCGGGGCTGATTCCGACGCCCGTGTCCTCGACCATGAGCGTCAGGCCTTCGGCTCGGATCGTTACGGCGCCGGACATTGTATATTTGAGCGCGTTGGACAAAAGCTGGTCGAGGATGAAGCACAGCCATTTTTCGTCGGTCAGGACCTGCAGCCGCGTTTCCCGGAAGTCCAGCTGTATTTTTTTAAGAATGAAAAGGCCGGCGAATTTCCGTATGGACTGCCGGATGATATTGTCCAGATCGCAGGCCTTGATGACAAAGTCGGTGGCTGTGCTGTCCAGGCGCAGATATTGCAGCACCATGTCGACGTATTGCTCGATTTTTAAAAGCTCTGCGGCCAGCGCCAGGTTCTGCCCGCCCTGCTCCGTCTGCAGCAGGAGGCGCATGGCGGAAATCGGCGTTTTGATCTGGTGCACCCAGAGCGTAAAATAGTCGAGCATCTCGCCCCGCGCGATGTCCGACTCCGAGCGCACGCGCGCCGTCTCGCGGAAAAGCGTTTGGACGAGCTCATAATAGTCGGTTTCCAGCCGGCCGCGCGGCGCGGGCAGGCCGTCCAGACTCAGGCAGATCCGGCGCGCCGCCTCGGCCAGCTCGCGGTGCCGCCAGACATACCGGGAGTAGCCGATGAAAAACAGGACGAGTCCGATAATGAGGCAAAGGGCGGCCGCGTAAAAAACAGCTTCCGCAGGCAGCTGGTACAGTGAAAAAACGACCGCGAAAACGGCGACAAACAAAACGAGCAGGATGATGATTTTAAAGTGTCGCCGAAGATACCCCAGCAGCATAACGTCGTCCTTTCCGTCCGGCCGCGTTTTAACCGACCTGATACCCCAGGCCTTTTTTCGTCACGATGAAGCCGTCGAGCCCGCCCGCCTCCAGCTTCCGGCGCAGGCGCGTCACGCCGACCGTCAGCGCGTTTTCATCCACAAAGCTGTCGTTTTCCCACAGGCGGGCCATGATGAGCTCGCGGCTGACCGGCTTGCCCCTCTGCGACATGAGCAGCTCGAGGATCTTGTATTCGTTTTTCGTCAGGTCGATCTTCCCGTCGTTGTACGTGAGCGTCGCGTCGGCCGTGTTCAGGATGGCGCCGCGGCACTCCATCAGGCGCGTCTGGCCGTTGAAATCGTACGCGCGGCGCAAAAGCGCCTGCACCTTGGCGATGAGAACCTCCAGATCGAACGGCTTGGCGATGAAATCGTCGCCGCCCATGTTCATCGCCATCACGATATTCATGTTTTCGGAGGCGGACGAAATGAAAAGGATCGGCGCCTTCGAGACGCCGCGGATCTGTCGGCACCAGTGGTAGCCGTTGAAAAACGGTAGCTTGACGTCTAGGAGGACGAGCTGCGGATCATACGATGCAAACTCGGCCATCACGTTGCTGAAGTCCGTGACGCAGGCGGCGCTGAGCCCCCAGGACACGAGATATTTTTCTATGGCGTTCGCGATGGCGCGATCGTCCTCCACGATGAGTACCCGGTACATGTCGGCCGCTCCGGTTCAGCCGATATCGACGGCGGAACGCAGGTCGCCGCGCATCCTGAGCGCCTCGGCGCGCGCGGCCTCGGCGTAATCCCGCCCGTCGTTGCCGGTCTTTTGCCACGCGCAGATGATCGCGCGCGAGGAGTTGACGATGGCGCCGCGGCCGCCGGACTCGAAAGCCCCCGCCACGTCGGACGCCCCGCCGCCCTGCGCGCCGTAACCCGGGACGAGGAAAAACGTCGTCCGGAGGCGGCCCCTGAGGAGTCTGAGCTCCTCGGGATACGTCGCGCCGACGACCGCGCCGATCCGGGTATAGCCGTGCCGCCCGGCGGTCCGCTTCGACAGTTCCGCCATCAGGTCGCCCATGACCGCGTAGAGCTTGCGCCCCCCGACGTCAAGGTCCTGCAGCTGGGCGCTCGAGGGGTTGGATGTCTTCACAAGCACGAACAGGGCTTTGTCCGTCCTTTTGCACGTCTCGAGGAACGGCCTCACGCCGTCGGAGCCGAGGTAGGCGTTGACGGTGACGGCGTCGAAGCCGAAGGGGACAAGCTCGCTGCCGCCTATGCGGACGCCGCCGAGATACGCCTCGGCGTATGCCTCGGCGGTCGAGCCGATGTCGCCGCGCTTGAGGTCTCCGATGACATAAAGGCCCTTCGCGCGCGCGTAATCCAAGGTTTCTTTGAGCGCCGCCACGCCTGCCGGACCCAAAAGCTCATAAAAGGCCGACTGCGGCTTGACGGCCGGGACGATGTCGCACAGCGCGTCGATGAGGCCCCGGTTGAACTCGCAGAAGGCGTCCGCCGCCGCCTCGAGCGTCTCGCCCTTTTCCGCCGTGTGGCGGTCCAGGATGTGTTTCGGGATATAATCGGGCCTGGGGTCGAGCCCGACAACGGTCGGGTTACGAAGCGCCAGTATTTTATCCTGCAGGATATCAAAAGACATGCGTATCTTCCTCCGAATAGACGATTTTTCCGGCGCGGATTGTGTATTTGACTTTTCCTTTGAGCCTCACGCCGGCAAAAGGCGTGTTGCGCCCCTTCGAGCGGAACCGGGCGGGGTCGACCGTCCATTCGGCGTCCGGGTCGAAGACGACAAGATCGGCGTCGTCTCCGGCGTCGATGCGGCCTTTCGAAAGGCCGAGGAGCTCGGCCGGCCGGGTTGACATAAGGCGTATGATTTCGTCGAGCGGGAGCCGCCCCGTGTGATAAAGCGCTGTCAGGGTGACGGCAAGGGCGGTTTCCAGACCGGAGATGCCGCTCGGCGCTTTTTCCAGCGGACGCGCCTTCTCCTCCGCGGAATGCGGCGCATGGTCCGTGACGATCGCGTCGATTGTCCCGTCGGTCAGGCCCTCTATGACGGCTTCGACGTCTCTTTGCGTGCGCAGCGGGGGATTGACCCGCGCCATCGCGCCGCGGCGCAGGACCTCGTCCTCCGTCAGCGCGAAGTAATGCGGGCAGGTCTCCGCCGTGACGCGGACGCCCGCCGATTTGGCGCGGCGGATGATCTCCACTGCGCCCGCCGTGCTGACGTGCGCGATATGAATCCGCGCGCCCGTCTCCAGCGCGAGCAGGATATCCCGCGCGACCAGGATGTCCTCCGCGACGGACGGACGGCCGGGTATGCCGAGCTTCCGGGCGGCCGCTCCGTCGTTGACGGCGTAGTCGCGCACCAAAAAAGCGTCCTCGCAGTGGCTGACGATCATAAGGCCGGCCTGTTTGGCCTTGAACATGGCTTCGCGCAATACGGCCGCGTTCATGACCGGCATGCCGTCGTCGGACAGGCCCACGGCGCCGGCGGCTTTGAGCGCGTCGGCGTCCGTTATCCTTTCGCCCTTCTGCCCGATTGTCACGGCCCCGTACGGCAGAACCGTTATGTCGGCCGTTTCCGCGCGGGCGACGAGGTCCGCGATCGCCTCGGCGCTGTCGAGGACCGGCGAGGTGTTCGGCATGCACGCGGCCGTCGTCACGCCGCCGGCCGCCGCAGCGCGCGCGCCGGAAAAAACGTCCTCCTTATAAAGAAAGCCGGGGTCGCGGAAAGGCACGTGCATATCCACAAGCCCCGGCGCGACGATCCCTCCCGCGGCGTCCAGAACAGCCGCGCCGCGCAGGTCCTCCGGGAGGCCGCCGGGCTGCGCGAGCCTGCCGTATTGCACGTAAATATCGCGTTTTTCAGCCTGTCCCGAGCCGGGGGTTAAGACAAGCCCGTTTTTGATCAGAAGCATGGACGCTCTCCGTTCAGCTTTTTATAATCGATAATCGGTTATGATTGCGAGAATCGGTTATGATCTCCTCGGTTGCATTATATAAGAATAAAAAAATTTTAGCAAGCAGATACTATAGCCGAGATATCCGCCGGAACGCATGAGGTCTTCCGGCGGCAAACCATATGGAATGAGGCTAGATATATGACGAAAACAGGGTTTGTGAAAGGTATGACCATCGGCGTCGTTACGGGAGCCGCACTCGGGATGGTGATCGCGCCCAAAGGCAAGAATTCAAAAAGCGCCGCCGGGAAAGCGCTCAAGGCCGCCGGCGAGGTGATCGACAACATCACGGGAATGTGGAGCTAGAAGCGTGTGCGCACTATCCGGATCATTCCGGCAGTGTGAACGCGCTTTAAAAAGGCTGTGCCATAAGCTATGGCGCAGCTTTTTTATCGCCCGGCGATACCGCCGGAATTAAGTAAAGCTGCGTTATCGCAAACGCAGCTTTTCATGAAACGCGCTTAGGACGCCGAGAATTTCTGACGCGCTTTCTGGATTTTCTGCTGCTCGGCCGGCTCCACCTGGTACCAGCCGTTTTGCTGCATCGTCGAGAATATATTCGCCTGGATGGTATGAACGTCGTTTAAGATATTGAGCATCGTGCTGCGCAGCTGCTCATTGACGCATTCGCCGGCATAGAGGTTATAGGTGTCGGTCATGTGCTTTTCGCTGATGAGAGAATCCTGTAAGATATCCTGCTCCGTTAAGACTTGATTGGTCGTCATATTATCCGTCCCTCCCGCTACTGTAAAAATGATACCAGCGAATTGAGGTGCTGCTGGTGCTTGCCGGCATAATCATTCAGACACTGCTGAATCTTTGTGTCGGCGCACATGCCTGCCATCGCCTGGTATTTCTTAACGAGCGTCTGCTCCTGACTCGCCTGATCCTCGATGGCGGACAATTCCTTTGAAGTGAGATTTGCCAAAATATTACCTCCTGTTTTCCGGCGTTTGCCGCCGTTTTTCCGATTGTGCGGATCATCAAACAGACAATCCGGAGCTTACCGGCCAGCGCCGATAAACTCCGGTCCTATTATGACTCGCAGCAGGGCGAACTATTCGATTACAGTGCTAATTTTCCATTTTTAATTTTAAAAACGATGTACTCCCGTCCGCCGATCCTTCCCGAGTCGCCCAAGCAGAAGACCGGCATCATGGGAAACGGCTCATCCGGAGACACGGGCACGGCAAGCAGCGTCAGCTCTCCCGCCTGTTTCGTCAGCGCGTCCCTCACGCCGCGGCAGATGTCCGCGAAATCGGGATCGCTGAACAAGGTGTCCGGATGGTCCGCATGAAACCAGCCGTCGGCCGCGCCGGGCTTTTCGGGCGGTACCGTTTCGGCTCTCGTCCCGGCTTCGGCCTGTTCCGGGATTTCCTGCGGTTTCGCCTGCTCTGTGTCTGCCGACGAAGGCGCCTGGGTTTTGGGCTGAGCTTCCGCCTGGACCTCCGGCTGCGCCTGGATATTTGGCTGCGCCTGCGCTTCCGGTTTCATCCGGATCTCGGGATGAACCTTGATATCCGGCTGTTCCGGATTCCCGGGCTGGGTCTGGGGTTCGGGCTGGGTCCGGGTCTGGGATTCGGGCTGCGTCTGGGGCTCCGCCGCTTCCCGCGGCCCGGACATCGGCGTCATGAAAGGCGGCATTTGCTGGTCCTCGGGCGGTTTTGGGCGGACCGGCCTGAGCTCGCGCGACGGGTCGGCCTGCCGCCGGACGGGACGCACGGCGGCGGGTACCGCGGTTTTATTGTCAGCCGGCGCGGCCCGTTTGTCCCCGGACGCAGCAGCGTCCTGCTCGGGGGCGGGCGGCGGCGGGGTCCGGACCGGGGCGAGCGCGGGGCGCATATCCCCGGAAAGCTCATCCGGACGTGCCAAATGATACGACTCGGGCGCTGCAAAACCGATTGCGGCCAGAGCGTTTTTGGAATAGCTTTTTTTAAGGCGCAGCGTGCCCGCCTGATCCGGAATAAAAACGCCCAGCGTCACGGCGCGGCCGCCGCAGACGGCCGCCAGGCGGAAAACGTCGGGACCCGTATGCTCGCAGGCGCTGTCGAATACGGTCATGAGTCCGTTTTGCGACACGGTCACGCTGCCGACGTTCCGGCCGCCGGCTGAAACCGGGAATTCTCCTGTTTGATACGACATGGCAAATCCTCCAAAAAAATACTCTCCTGCATAAGAATATGCGGGAGAGCGGGGGGTTATGTTATTGCGCGGCTCCGCGGGAATCCATCCGGCGCTGTTTTGCGCCTCGTCTTGTCAGCTGACCGTATACGTGCCGCGGAGGAGGAGCTTGACCGTTGCCGACGTCGCCTTCAGGCCGTTGCCCTGTATGGACACCATATACATATGGTTTTCTTCCACGGCGCCTCCCGCGTTCAGCGACGTGCCCGACGTCGTATCGACCAGGGCCGGAGAGCTCCCGGCGGCCGACGCCGTGCCGACCCGGAGCAGAAGCTCCGTGCCGACGCCGCATTGGATGGTCTGGTTCTGGCTGAGCGTGACGAGAGAGAAGGTGTCGGCCGTCCCGCCGGACGAGCCGCCCGACTGCGACTCAATGTCGGCTTTGAAGCCGCTGATCTTGGCATCCAGCTCCGCAGAGAGCGTGGCCTCGACAGAGTCGAGATTCGTATTGACCTCTTCCAGGATCTGCGGTTTGAGTTTGTTTGTCAGATAGCTGAGCGTGACGAGCGGATCCGACGACGTGCCGAACGTGGACGCGGCCAGTATGCTTGCGCCCGAAATGAACGCGACGATCACAACGACGCCGAGTGCAATCAGCAGCTTCTTTTTCAGTTTCATTATGTATCCTCCGTATAGATGCCCGTTTTTCTGCGTGTGGTGCGCAGGCGGCCGAAAGGCCGCCTGTAAGCCGGCTTGTCCGGTGAAAGAACCCGGGCCGCCCAGATCGGAAGAGCGTCGTGTAGGGAAAGAGTGTAGGATAGGGTG
>CAYMLM010000056.1:0-14210 GCA_964391385.1 uncultured Papillibacter sp. | reverse complement strand
CCTGCGTGGTCAGAAACCAGTCGTCCGTCCTGGACAGCCCCTGACGCCGCAGCTCAGCCGCGATCCCGGCGCAGAGGGTTTCGATCAGGCGCGAGGCCGACTCGAAGGCTGCGTCGTCCGCGACGGCGCTTTGCGCGAGCGCGACGAGCGGCGGCTCAAACTCCGCGCCCAGAATCGGCAGCTCCGTCATTTTCCTGAAGGCCCATTTATAATACGGCATGTAGATCCGGTTTAACAGGAAGACGGATGAGAGGACGGCGTCCGAAAACCGGCACAAAACCGTCCGGAGCGTCACCCAGTCCCGGCGTTTGTAGCAGCGCGCGAAATTGTACTGGCCCGTCTGAGCCAGCGCCATGCAGCGGGCCGCCAGCTTCCTGCGCCGTATGTCCTCCGGGAAGTGGCGCAGCAGCTTCTCCCGCACGGCGGTGAAAGCGCCGCCGTTGTCGACAAAGACCCCGCCGTTTACAGCCATCGCGAGGTTTTCCTCCGGCACGCGCCGCCACTCCGGGATCGTATCCGGGCCCTCGGGGTATCCGACGAGGCTCTTGTAGAAGTCCCCGACGGTCATGACGCCGATGCGCGCGCCGTACTCCGAGCGCTCGCGCGTGAATTCCGGCGGCTCGGATTCAAAAAGCTTGTTTTTCCAGTCCCGCAGGGCGGGGACGGCTTCCCGGTCGCCCTCCGGCAGCCACAGGAAGAAGTCGACGCCCCAGTCGTGGTCGCGCGAAAGCTCGTCGTCGTAGCCGAAGCACTCTGAGCCGTTGCCGACGAGGCCGGCCGCCAGGCGCGCATAGAGCTCCGGAAAACCGGTTTTCAGCCGCGGTTCGGCGACCGTGCGGAAGTATTCGCGGCTGAGCGCCAGAGCCTTCATTGAGCGTTCTCCCTTTATTTCAGGGTACCGAGCATCCGGCGGCACTCCGCCGCGCGGGGATGGTCCGGCCCGAGAATTTTTTCAAATAGCGTCAGCGCCTTTTCCAGGTGGGAGGCGGCGGACGTCGCGTCGCCGAGGGCGGCATGGGCCGCCGCGATATTGCTTTCGGTGACGGCGTATTCGATGTTCTCGCCGAAGAACCGGCGGGTCAGCCCGAGCGATTTCTCGTAGCGCACAAGGGCTTCGGCGGCTTTGCCGGCGCCGAGCAAAAGCGAGGCTTTCATCGACAGAGCGGCGGCGTGGTGGACGTTGGGCTCGGCCATGCCGTCGTAGATCGCGAGCGCCCGGTCGGCCGCGTCCCCGGCTTTTTCGGGATCGCCCTTTTTATAATGGATCGCCGCGAGGTTCGTCAGCGACGTGGCGAGCTCGTGTTCGTTATTTTCCTCACGGCGCACCAGCTCGTAAGCCTCGGACGCCGCGGCGAGCGCCTTGTCGTACTCGCCGGTATCCTGGTAGCAGAGCGCCAGATTGTTGAGAACGCCCGCGTACGCGTAGTCGTTTTTCAGGCCGCAGGCCGTCAGGATGTCCCTGGCCTCGAGAAAGAGCGCGATCGCCAGATCCGTTTTGCCCGCGAGCCGGTCAAGTCCGGCGAGATTGAGGAGCACCGTGGCGTAATGGACCGACTCGTACATCCCGTTTTGGCGGAAGATGTCGAGCGACGCCTGAAACGCATTCTCCGACTCGCCGTAGCGGCTGACGCCGCGCAGGAAGCCGGCCAGCTCGTTGAGGACGGAGGCGTATTCCGGTCCGCCGCCGCGGCCGCCCGTCTCGAGGTCCCGGAGCTGCGCCCGGATGTGCGCCTCGACGGCGGGCAGGTCGCCCGCCTGATAGAGCGCGTCCAGCCGTTCGAAAAATTCGCTCATAGCTGCACGCGGGTCGTCGTCCTGTCGTCGTTGTTGAAGGTCACTTCGACGCCCGCGGCCTCGGCGCGGCGTCTCGCGGAGGCCTCGGCCTCGTCGAGCGATGAATAGCCGTAATGCCGCACGGAGTTTTCAAGAATGTCCCGCGCGAGCGACCGGCCTCCGGCCTCCAGCGCCAGCAGGTGGGCCCGGAGCGCTTCGAGCGTCTTTGCGGAATACGTGTACAGCTCCCCGAGCTGATACGTCTCGATGGACGTGACGCCCGAGAGGTCCGACGCGGAGCGCAGGGGGCGGCCGGCGCCGGAGACGTGGGGATAGATCTCGAACAGGGCGACCGTCTGCTCGAGCAGCTTGTCGGAGATCTCCCGCGCGAGCGCCGTGACGTCGCCGCCGGGTATGGGGATGAGCTCGGCAAGCTTTTCGTATCGGCCGGGTTCCGAGTATTTCATCATATGAATGTATTTTTCCGTCACGAGATTGCGCCCGTCGAGGACGGCGCCCGCAAGGTCGTCGAAATAGGACGCACAGGCGGCTTCGGACCAGGCCTCGAACTGGCCGCGGCGCATGCCCTCGAACGTTTCGGGGTCGTTCTGGCACGACGCGCGCGGGCCGCCCTCGTTGACGGCCTGGAACATATCCCACTCGAACGCGATGATTCTTTTGATGAGTTCCGGTTTGCTTTCCATTTTTATACCTCCGCTTTGCCGGTGAAAGAATTTCCTTATTGTCTTAGTATACCGAAATTTATGTATGTGTCAACAAAATATATCGCTGTCATTTCGTGTTTTGTTATGCTTATTAAACAAGGAATCAGCCGTCCGTTGCCATGTATAAAAAACGCGGCTCCTTCGAGCCGCGTTGCAAAGGTTTGTTTATCCTTCCCTGAGCAGGTCCTGCATGTCGTACAGGCCCGGCTTCGTGACCGTCGCCATGAATTTCGCCGCCTTGACGGCGCCGGCCGCGAAGATTTCGCGCGAGTATGCCGTGTGCCTGATCTCAAGGACCTCGTCGAGCCCGGCGAAGACGATTTTATGCTCGCCGACGATCGTGCCGCCGCGTATCGAGGAGATGCCGATCTCATTGTTTTCGCGCGGCTTCCGGGCGCTCTGCCGCTCGTAGACGTAGTCGGCGTCGTAGGGCAGGGCCCCGCGCGCGGCGTCCGCGAGCATGAGGGCCGTCCCGCTCGGCGCGTCGACCTTGCGCCGGTGGTGGCTTTCGACGATCTCGACGTCGTAAGCCGCGCCGAGAAAGGCGCAGGACTTTTTGATAAGGTCGATCATGAGGTTGATGCCGACCGACATGTTGCCGGATTTGAAAACGGGTATCTTCTCGGACGTCTCCCGGATGCGCCCGAGCTGCGTCTCGTCGTAGCCGGTCGTGCACAGGACAAGCGGCGTCTTTTTGAGCGCGGCGTAGCCGAGCAGCGCGTCAAGCGCCGCCGGGCTCGAGAAATCGACGATGGCGTCGGCGCGCCCGCCGAACTCCATCGGGTCGGCGTAGACGGGGAATTCGCCCGTCTTCTCCGTGTTGACGTCGAAGCCGGCTGCAACTTCGACGCCGCCGTCGGTCCCGATGATGCGCGCGACCGTACGGCCCATGTAGCCGTTGCAGCCGGATATGATTATCTTTGGCATAGCGTTCTCCGGTTTCAGTGAATCAGGCCGAGATTTTGCAGGGACGACCTCAGTTTATCCAGATTGGACGGCTCCATCTCGCACAGCGGCAGGCGCGTCTCGCCGACGTCCATGCCCATGAGATTCATGGCCGCCTTGACCGGGATGGGGTTGACCTCGATGAACAGCTTGTTGATGAGGTCAAGATATTTGAGCTGGAGCGCGGCGCCGCGCGCAAAGTCGCCCGACAGGCACGCGCCGGTCATTTCGGTCATGACCTGCGGCACGATGTTGGCCGCGACGGATATGACGCCCTTCGCGCCCAGCGACATCATCGGGACGACCTCGTTGTCGTTGCCGCTCCAGACATACATATCGTCGCCGCACGCGGCGATGGTCCTGGACAGCAGGTCGAAATTGCCGGAGGCCTCCTTGATGCCGTTGATGATCGGGTGCCCGGAAAGCGCTTTGTAGGTGTCCGCCGTGAACGACAGGCCGGTCCGGCCGGGGACGTTATACACGATGATGGGGATGCCGACGCGGTCGGCCACGTACGTATAATGCTTGATAAGGCCCCGCTGCGTGGCTTTGTTGTAGTACGGCGTCACCATCAAAAGCGCGTCGGCCTTCGACTTTTCCGCCTCCTGCGACAGCTCCAGCGCCGCCATCGTGTCGTTGCTGCCGGAGCCGGCTATGACCTTGACGCGGCCGGCGACGTGGCGGATGCAGAAGTCGACCGTCTCCGCGTGCTCGGCCATGGACTGCGTGGCGCTCTCGCCGGTCGTGCCGCACACGACGATGGCGGAGGTGCCGCCCTTTATCTGAAAATCAATGAGTTCGCCGAATTTCTCAAAATCGACCCTGCCGTCCCGGAACGGCGTGACGATTGCGACGGCTGACCCGGTAAATATAGGTGTTTTCATAATTGCTCCTCCTTAAAAGGTGAGGCCGGCGCGAGCGCGCGGCCTCCGGTGGAATCCGGATGCTTACATGTACCCCTCGGCGCACAGCAGCTCCGCCATTTCCACGCCGCCGCCGGCCGCGCCGCGCAGCGTGTTGTGGCTGAGGCATATGAACTTGTAGTCGTACTGCGTGTCCTCGCGCAGGCGGCCGACAGACACCGCCATGCCGTTTTCAAGCATGCGGTCGAGCTTCGTCTGCGGACGGTCGGGCTCCTCGAAGTAGTGGAGGAACCGCTTCGGCGCGGACGGAAGCGCAAGCGCCTGGGCGCGTCCGGAAAAGGACGCCCATCTGTTTTTGATCTCCTCGATCGAAGGTTTTTTCTCAAAGGACATGAAGACGGCGGCCAGGTGCCCGTCGGTTGCCGCGACGCGGATGCACTGGGAGGTGATGGACGGGGAGGAAGCGGGGACGATCTCGCCGTTTTCGATGCGGCCCCAGACCTTCAGCGGCTCGCGCTCGGATTTTTCCTCCTCTCCGCCGATATACGGAATGACGTTGTCGAGCATCTCGGGCCACGTCTCAAACGTCTTGCCGGCGCCTGAAATGGCCTGGTACGTGCACACGAGCGTCCTCGTCAGACCGAATTCGTCCTTGAGGGGATGCAAAGCGGGGACGTAGCTCTGGATGGAGCAGTTGGACTTAACGGCGATGAAGCCCCGCTTCGTCCCCAGTCGTTTTCGCTGGGCCTCGATGATCTGGATGTGGCCGGCGTTGATCTCGGGGATGACCATCGGCACGTCGGGAGTCCAGCGGTGGGCGCTGTTGTTGGACACGACGGGGCACTCGGCCTTCGCGTAGGCCTCCTCGAGCGCGCGGATCTCCTCCTTTTTCATGTCGACGGCGGAGAAGACGAAGTCGACCTCGCCCGCCATCGCGGCGACGTCGGACGCGTCCTTGATGACGAGGCCGCGGGCCGCTTCCGGAATCGCGCGGTCCATGTGCCAGCGCCCCTCGACGGCTTTTTCGTACGGTTTTCCAGCGCTGCGGCCGGACGCGGCCAGGGCGGTCAGTTCAAACCACGGGTGATTTTCGGTCAGCGTGACGAAACGCTGTCCGACCATGCCTGTGGCGCCGATGATACCAATTTTGTACTTTTTCATGATGAAATCCCTCGCTGCAGCTTACTGCCATAGTATTCTCAAGCCGCTTCAAATTGAAGCGAAACGGGTATATTGTATAAAAATTAATCAGCAGGCTGGTAAACCGGCTGATTTTGTAATATAATGTCGGCATGGGGTCCGACAGGTCATATTCAAAAGCAGTCAGTACTCCACCTCAGATGCCGGCCGGACGACGCCGTCGGCGGCTCTTTTTTTAGGTGACAGTCGCCGGGCTGTTAACCCGGAGACCAGGACGGTCATATCCGCATATGACAATCCTTCGGCGGTCTGCCCTTTTACGGCGGGTCAGAGGAGTGTCGGACTCCTCGCCGCAGCTACTGATTCAGACCGCGCCTCTGCGCTTCCCTGATTAGATATAAATTTTAACATACAAGTATTTTCGTGTCAACAGCAGTTTCTCACGCGGCTTAGCCGGCCGGGCACATGAAAGGAACGCCATATGAGAAAAACCGCAAAAATCACCCTCACAGTTCTACTGACGTTCGCGCTCATCCTCACGACCTACATAGGATATCCCAAAGCCCAGGCGTATACGCCGCCCTATACGACGATCCGGGTCGGCCTGTACTACGGCTCAAACGCGCTGCCTTCGGCAAACCTGCAGAACGTGTCGGGGTGCGGCAGCGGCTACGAGTTCGGGCTTTTGGACGAGAGCCGCAGCTTTATACCGATCGGCGCGTCGACGTCCGAAACGAAGATCACGGTCCTGCGCGACAGGAACATGGTCTACAACAGCAGCCAGAACCGTTACGACCCGGGGACGTCCGGCTCCGTCGTCGTCGGGTGCTACCATATACAGCTCGACAGCCCGTTTTCCGCATACGCCGACGCGGCGGCCGCCGTGGCCGGCTACAGCACGGGCTTTGTCAAATACTCAAACGGCAGCTTCTACGGCATGATCGGCAATTACGGCACATTCGAGGAGGCGTCGGCCGCCATCGGCTCAAACGGGCTTGCCGGGTGCAGCGTCAACAGCGGCACAACGTACACGATGACGGTCGTGGCCACCGGCACGAACAGGATTCTGTTCGAATTCGATTACGGCGCGTCGTATTACCTCACCGTCATGCCCCTGTCGCAAGGCGGCGAGAAATGCGTGACCTGGTTCAAGGGTTACCGGTATTACGGCGCATTTCAATATCACCGCGAGGGCGGCGGCGACCTGATCGTCTACAACGCCGTCGATATCGAGGACTACGTCAAGGGCGTCATACCGTGGGAGATGATACCCAGCTGGCCGCTCGAGGCCCTCAAGGCGCAGGCTGTCTGCGCGCGCACGTACGTCATGGCCAGCCGCAAGCACTCGGGCTTCGACGTGTGCACGACGGAGTGCTGCCAGGTCTATCAGGGGATCGGCCGGGCCAACGCCACGACGGACATGGCCGTCGACCAGACGGCGGGGCAATACATGACGCACAACGGCGAGCTGTGCGTGGCCTATTATTCCTCGAGCGACGGCGGCGCGACCGAGAACAGCGAAAACGTCTGGAACGAGGCGATCGGGTACCTGCGCGGCGTCGTGGACCCGTACGAGGCGGACATCGCCGACACGGCGCCGAACTATCGGTGGACGGTCACGTATACGCCCTCGCAGCTGACGTCCCGGCTCCGGAGCAAGGGATACAACGTCGGCACGATCGTCAGCATGACGGTGTCGGAATACACTGCGACGGGCAACGTCTACAAGGTGACGCTGACCGACTCCAACGGCGTTAAATGGAACTTCACAAAGGGCTCCGTCGTCCGCTCGGCGCTCGGCGTGAGCTCCATACGCTTCACGGTCAACGGGGCGGCGCCCGATACGTACTACATAAACGGCGCGAGCGGCACGATCACGGGCAGCCTCGATTCCGTCTACGCCGTCGGCGGCAGCGGTAACTCGGAGATTCTCGGGCATAATAACGTCTATGCCGTCACCGGCACGGGCGAGGTCCAAAAGGTCGGCGGCGGCACGCAGCAGACCTCGTCGGGCAATTTCGTCCTGACCGGCACCGGCCGCGGGCACAATGTCGGCATGAGCCAATGGGGCGCGTACTCGATGGCAAAGTTCTACAATATGCCGTACGACCAGATTCTGAAGTTTTATTACACCGGGGTCACCATCGGATGAAGACAAGCGATTTCCATTATGAGCTGCCGCCGGAGCTGATCGCCCAGACGCCGATCGACCGGCGCGACAGGTCGCGGCTGATGTGCCTGGACCGGTGTTCGGGCGACATCGCGCACCGGCATTTCTACGACCTGCCGGAGCTGCTGCGCGAGGGGGACTGTCTCATATTAAACGACTCCCGCGTCCTGCCCGCGCGTCTGCTGGGCGCGCGGGAGACGGGCGGCGCCGTCGAGGTCGTGCTGCTGCGCGACCGGGGCGGGGGCGTCTGGGAGTGCCTGACGCGGCCGGGGCGAAAGACGAAACCCGGCGCGCGCCTTTTTTTCGGGGACGGCGAGCTTTCGGCCGCGGTCGAGGGCGAGCTCGAGGGCGGAAACCGGCTCATACGCTTCAACTATGACGGCATTTTCCTCGAGGCGCTCGAACGGCTGGGGAAAATGCCGCTTCCGCCTTATATCCGCGAGGAGCTCGAGGACGCCGAACGGTATCAGACCGTTTACGCGCGCCCGAACGGCTCGGCGGCCGCGCCGACGGCCGGCCTGCATTTTACGCGGGAGCTCCTCGATGCGCTCGCGGCGCGCGGCGTCGTTATCAAAAAACTGACGCTGCACGTCGGGCTCGGCACGTTCCGGCCGGTCAAAACGGAAACCGTCGAGGCGCATCAGATGCACGCGGAGTACTTCGAGCTCCCTCCAGAGACGGCCGAGGCCGTGAACGCGGCCAAAAGGGAAGGGCGGAGGGTGCTCGCCGTGGGGACGACGAGCTGCCGGTCGCTCGAGTCGGCCGCGGCGGACGACGGAACCGTCAAGCCGTACGCCGGCTTCACGGACGCTTTTTTTTATCCGGGCTACCGGTTCAAATGCGTCGACGGACTCGTCACGAATTTCCACCTGCCGGAGTCGACGCTCATCATGCTCGTGTCGGCCTTCGCGGGACTCGAAAACGTCCTGCGAGCGTACGGCGAAGCCGTCCGGGAGCGCTACCGCTTCTTCTCGTTCGGCGACGCGATGCTGATCGTGTGAGACATTGATAAAGGTGAATGATCAGAAATCTCCCGAAAGGGAGATTTTTTTTGCGGGTCGGAAGACGAGCCTCGGCACGCGAGCTATAATGAGAAGCTCATACCTTACACGGGGCCATGGGGCGCAGCCCCATTCCTTTTGGGGTGGCGGGCGGGTATAGATAAATATGGCATTTTGAATATGAAGATGGTAAGATATGGCGAAGTGGTAACGATAGGGGACAGCAATACAAGATAAAGGTTTATAATATAAAAGCTCTGCTAAAAGGTGTTGAGCAGATATTCGGAGTGGGAAGGGTTGTTAGACATCAATGAGCACTATCTGGTTGGGGTACATATTTGCGATTGTTTCATCCATATTTTCCGCAATATATGTTGTGCCTAAAAAACTGTCCAAACAGAAACCGGCCACGTACGCGATGATTATGGGTCTCGGCTATTTTACCGCTTCCACTATAGGATTTCTTTTATTAAAAACATTTAATTACATAGATGAACCTCTCTTCTTCCCACATGCCTGGGTTGCCTGCGTCAACGGAATTGTGTGGACGATTGCGTCCGTGTCTGTTTTGATTTCCATTGACAGAATCGGGCTTGCAAAGTCGAATCAATGGAAGAGCCTGCAGGGGCCGATCGGCGCGTTTTTGATGATGATATTCTTTTCGGAGTTCTTAAACACAAAAGTGTATTTTATAGTTTTTGCAATCGTTTTTATTACGCTTGCCGCCATGCTGTTTTCAACGCGGGACAAAGACAGCGCCCCCGTGGACAAATTGGGGATATTATATGCACTTACAGCGGCGTTGTTTTACGGAATATCAGCCTATTTAAGTAAAATCCTCACAAATGAAGGGACGCGTTTTTCTCAACAAATATACCAATCATTATTTGTCTTCATAACAGCGGCTGCATTTGTATTGATTAAGTATAGATCATTAAAGATCAATGTACCGAATATTAAGAAGGAAATCATCCTGCCGCTGGCAGGCGGGGTGCTGTTTTTCGGCAACTGGAGTTTCGCTTTAATAGCATATAGCCATCTGGAGGGTTCGATCGTCTTGATGCTGCATCAGTTGAACGCCATATGGCTGTTTTTGTTCGGCGTGTTTGTGTTTAAGGAGATTGACTTCAAGACGCATTGGTTAAGACTTGTCATTGGGCTTGTTTTTTCGATAATCGGCGTCGTCATGCTGGTATTGGCCAAGGTTTAGCCCTGTTTTCCTTAGACTGAAACATTCCGGTTGCCGGATGGAGGATCGGATGATATAATCCAGACTTAAAAGAGTTAAGCTATTTCTCATATTGAATTTGCATATGCAGTCTACGGGGGTTTAAATGTTCACAATAAAAGCGCGGGAAGGCCGCGCGAGGCGCGGCACGTTCGAGACGCCGCACGGGCCGGTACAGACGCCTGTCTTTATGAACGTCGGCACGCAGGCGGCCATCAAGGGCGCTCTCTCAGCGGATGACCTCAAAACGGTCGGCTGCCAGGTCGAGCTGTCCAATACCTACCACCTGCACGTGCGTCCCGGCGACGGGCTCATCCGCGCGCAGGGCGGCCTGCATAAATTCATGGGCTGGGACGGGCCGATCCTCACGGACAGCGGCGGCTTTCAGATCTTTTCGCTGGCCGGGCTGCGCAAGCTCACCGAGGACGGCGTCACGTTCGCCTCGCACGTCGACGGGCGGCGCATCTTCATGTCGCCCGAGGACTGCGTGCGCATACAGGCCAATCTCGGTTCGGACATCGCCATGGCGTTCGACGAGTGCGTCAAGATTCCGGCGGAATACGGCTACGCCGACAAATCCTGCGACAGGACGTACCGCTGGCTCGTCCGGTGCCGGGACGAGCTCGACCGGCAGCGCGCGCTGCCCGGCGCCGTCAATCCCGGACAGGTGCTGTTCGGCATCAATCAGGGCGCGACGTTTAAAGACCTGCGCGCGCGGCACATGCGGCAGATCGCGGAGCTCGGGCTGCCGGGCTACGCCATCGGGGGCCTTGCCGTCGGCGAGACGACGGAGGAGATGTACGACATCATCGAGACGGTCGAGGCGCACATGCCGCAGGACAAGCCCCGTTACCTCATGGGCGTCGGCACGCCGGTCAACATCATCGAAGGCGTATACAGGGGCGTCGACTTTTTCGACTGCGTCATGCCAGCCAGAAACGGACGGCACGGCCACCTTTTCACCTGGTCGGGCGTCATGAACCTGAACAACGAAAAATACAAAAACGACCCCGGGCCCGTCGACGGGCGCTGCGGTTGCCCGGTCTGCGGGAAATACTCGCGGGCGTATCTGCGCCACCTGTTCCGGGCGGAAGAGCTGCTGGCGCTGCGTCTGGCTGTCCTGCACAACCTCTATTTTTACAACAGCCTCATGGAAAGTATACGACTTTCGATTGAACACGGAGAATTTTCGTTATTCCGGGTAAAATATAAGGAGATTTTGGATCGAAGGATATAGTTTTTCGCATTTGGACTTGCTTTTTTTCAAGCCGGCACGTATAATTCAAGCAACAACATGTTTGGAGGTAAATAATGCTAGAAGGACTTGGACAATACGGCTCAACGATTATCATGATCGTCGTTCTCGTGGCCGTGTTTTATTTTCTGCTCATCCGTCCCGAAAACAAGAAGAAGAAAAAGCTCGCCGAGATGCGCAACTCCCTGTCCGTCGGCGACGACATCACAACCATCGGCGGCATGGTCGGCACGGTTGTGTCCGCCTCGGGCGACATGATCACCTTCGAGACCGGGGAGGACAGAGTCCGCATCCAGGTCGCCAAATGGGCCATCTCGACGGTCGGCAAGGCCACCGAGGAGCAGACAAAGAAATAACGTCCCGATATAACGCACAGCCTGAAATGCCGTCCGTGGGGCGCTGGGAATCTGCGCCGGGACGGCGTTGTCGTCTGCACTCAGCCGGCGCCGGACCGGCCGCGAAGCAGCGGCTGAGGCGGGCTGAGCGGCCGCTTTAAAAATTTGCGGCGGGGGACGCATAACGGCAGCCGTCAGGTCATTTTACGCCCTCACGGCGAATAGTATGTGGTACAAACTATTTGCTTGGGGGGCTTTATTATGCGTAAAACAGACGAGAGAAAAAGCTCGGGCCAGAATCTTCTATACGCCATCCTGCTCGGCGCGGCCATCGGGTTTCTTTTGATCTTTATCCTTTTCGCCGTCTTCTCGGCACTCGTCGCCTCCGGCAAGGTGTCCGAGAACCTGATGCCGTATCTGACCGCCCTGACGGGCCTGCTCGGGGCCGCCCTGGCCGCCGTCGTCGCCGTCAGGCGCCACAAGGCGAGGGCCATGCTCGTCGGTCTCGGCGCGGGCGCGCTGATGTTCGTGCTGACGTTTGTCTGCTCGCTGTTTTCAGGAGGTCCGCTCTCGGAACGGAGCATGACGCTCATCCTGCTCGTCGCGTTCTTTATGGGCGGCATCGTCGGCAGCTTCCTGAGCCTCAAAAGAAAACGCCGGAAACACGCCTGACCGGCGCAGACCCCGGCGCCCGACACTGCCGCGGCGGCTTTTTACATAATTGACATAATATTTCGCCACGATTCGACATATTGTGTCCTTTTGGCGTATGCGGCACAAAATGTTGGTATTTGATTCGTATACAATCCGGTAAATGGCGAACGACAGATTGGTAGACATAAAAGTATATACATAATAAATGGACATAATTAACAAAAATTCGGGAAAAACATGGATATCTGTTGATTCTTTACCGTCTTTGAGATATATTTAAACTCACAGTACGTACAAAGAAACGCCGTTTTGTCATTTTTTCAAGTCATGTCCCATATTTTATATGGGGTGATTGACTTGAACAAAAGATTGCTTTTCGTGCTGCCGCAGAATGATAAGGCACACTTTTTCGGCTTGCTGCTCTGCGGCGCCATGTTTTTGTGCGGCTCGGTTATCGGGACGTTTTCAGCCGGCCTTGTGCGGGACGGTACCGGACTCAGCGCCGTGCTGAACAATTATCTATCCGCCTATCTGGACGGCGCCGCGTCGAAGCCGGACCTTTTCGCCGCCGTCCTGGACGCCTACAAATATCACCTGGCCGCGCTGTTTCTCGGGTTATCCGTCCTGGGCGTCTTTTTTATACCGGTCCTGTCGGCCGTACGCGGGTTCATGCTCAGCTATTCCGTCTCGGCCGTCGTGCGGCTGCTGGGCGGCAAGGGCGTCGGCCTGGCCCTGTCCGTCTTCGGACTGCGCACGCTTCTCACGATCCCGTGCTTTTTCATTCTGAGCATCTGCGCGTATGCCATGTCTACGTATATATTCCGGCAATCGCTTTCAAAAAACATGAAGATCACCGCTTCGCCCTTCAACAGCAGGACGATGCTCGTCTGCGGCGTGTGTCTGCTGGTCCTTTTCATCTCAGCGCTGATCGATACGTACCTGACGCCGCATCTGATCGGTCTGGCCGCATCTCATATATAAGACTATACGGAGGTACAGTGGTATGCTTGATAACGAGTATATCGGTGAATTTCAAAATTATCTCACGAATGAGAAGCGGTCGTCAAAAAACACGATATCCAGCTATATGCGGGACTTAAACCAGTTCGTGCGGTATATCGGGACGAAAAACGCGGGCGATTTGAAGGATATCACAAAAAGCGACATCGAGCGCTATATCGATCAGATGACAAAAAACGGCAAATCGACGGCCACCGTATCGCGCGCCGTGGCTTCGCTCAAGTGCTTTTTCAGCTACCAGATCTTCAAGGGCCGTGTCAAATACAATCCGCTCAACGACATCGAGACGGTGCGAACCATCAAGAAGCTGCCGCAGATTCTGACAAACGCCGAAGTGGAAAGGCTCCTCGAACAGCCGGAGTGCACGGACATGAAGGGATACCGCGACAAGGCGATGCTCGAGCTGCTGTACGCCACGGGCATACGCGTGAGCGAGCTGATCTCCCTGAACAAGGACGACGTCAATCTCTCGACAGGGCTCATATACTGCCGCAACGGCGACAAGGAGCGCATGATCCCGCTGTACCCAGCGGCGGTAAAGGCGCTCTCGGATTATATCAACCTCGTCCGGCACCAGATGCTGGCGCTGCCGAACGAGCCGGCGCTGTTCGTCAATATGGCCGGAGAGCGGATGTCGCGGCAAGGCTTCTGGAAAATCATCAAGCACTATCAGGAAAAGGCGAATATCGAAAAGGAAATCACGCCGCACACGCTGCGCCATTCCTTCGCCGCGCACCTTCTCGAAAACGGCGCGGACCTGCGCTCGCTCCAGGAAATGCTCGGCCACGCCGACATCTCGTCGACCCAGGTGTATACGCAGCTCGTCAAAAAACAGCTCAAGGACGTGTACAACAAGACGCATCCGCGGGCGTAGCCGCCGCCACGATATAGTGAATCCCCGCCGGAGGCGGGGATGAAATAAATCCCGCCGGGGGCGGAATAAGAGACTGAATCCCCGCCGGAGGCGGGGATGAAAAAATCCCGCCGGAGGCGGAAATAAGAGACTGAATCCCCGCCGGAGGCGGGGATGAAATAAATCCCGCCGGAGGCGGAAATAAGAGACTAAATCCCCGCCGGAGGCGGGGATGAACAAATCCCGCC
>CAYMLM010000055.1:0-14447 GCA_964391385.1 uncultured Papillibacter sp. | reverse complement strand
CATGCCCAGGGACATGAGCAGAAGGCCCGTGTACTGTGGATGCCGGATGTATCTGTAGATGCCGGTGGTGACGAGCGCGCCCGCGCCCGCTTGCTTTGACCAATACTTCCTGTAGATCGTATACCAGCCGCTGAGGATGAGCGCCAGCGCGGCCACGGCGCAGCCGATGTTGATGTACATGCCCAACAGTCCGATCGAATGAAAAAGCGTATGTCCCCACAAGACGCCCTCCGGGAGATTGTGCCCGACGATCCAGGAAATCAGGTACATCGAAAACGGAATGCCATGCATTTCAAGCGCGAAGGCGACGATGAAGGCGATATAGACGCCGCGGGGCTTTGTGTCCATTTTCCTGTAAAACGGGACGAACAGCAGGACGACGCCGTACAGGACGATAAAAAAGATCACGCCGAGCCAGTTGTGAAAGTGGCTTCCCAGAGTTTCCATAGCGAACGCTCCTTTGATTCACAGGCCGAAAAACAGGCCGGATTTCATTACGCGCCCATCGTATCAGGCGCGCCTGAAATCCAGCCTGTTTTTATCTTAAATAAACCTTAAATCTTCGGGAGCGTTATCGTGAACGCGCAGCCCTTGCCCGAATCCGTATCGAGCGCGATTGACCCGCCGTGGGCAATAACGATTTTCTGCGCGATGGACAGGCCGAGGCCTGTCCCGCCGGTCCGGGAATTGCGGGACGCGTCGGCCCGCACGAAGGGCTTGAATATGTCCCGCGCCTTTTCCTCGGGGATGCCGACGCCGTTGTCCTTGAAAACGATTACGACGTCATCAGCCGCCGCCGTCAGGCTGACGGTGATCATGGTGCCCGGCGGATTGTAGCGCACAGCATTGTCGGCGAGGTTCTGGAAGACGCGGCTCAGCTGGTCCGCGTCCAGCCGTACATGGACGGACGATTCCGGTATGTCGAAAACACAGGAAAAACCTGCGCCGTCAAGCGCCGGCAGAAGCCCGGCGCACTGCTCGCGCAGGTATTCGCAGAGATCCGTCTCAGACAGCGTAAGCCTGAAATCGGGGCTGTCCAGCGCCGACAGCTCGAATAAAGACGTCAGCAGGCTGCCGGCCCTCAGGCTGTTGGCGTATATGGCGCGCAGCGCTGCGTCGCGCTCGCCGTCCGACAGACCGCGCTTGCTCAGAAGCAGTTCGGCATAGCCGGCCGCGCTCGCGAGCGGATTTTTCAGGTCGTGCGAGACGTCCAGGATCAGGCGCCGGCGCTCGTCCTCGGCGCTTTTACGAAGCGCGGTTTCCGTCTCGATGCGCTCGGCCATGCCGTTGAACGTCTCCTGTAGCTCGGCGAATTCGTTTTTCAGCTTCAAATTGACCCGGACGGCGTAGTCTCCCTCGCGCAGGCGCGACGTCCCGTCCGCGAGCATTCTGAGCGGCTTTGTGACGCGCACGGCCGTGATCCGAGAAAAGATGAAGGCAAACAGGGCCAGAAGCAGCAGATAAAAGAGGATGACGGCAATGAGCGCGCCCGCCACGTTCTGCAGGTCCCGCGACAGATATTCCCGATTGGCGGCAAAATCCAGCCCGATCCGGATCGATGTGGGGAAGGTCACGATGAGCCAGAACCGCCCGGTTTCGCTGTATTGGATATCGTAATGGTACGGCAGGCCGACGCTCCGGCTCCGCATGAGAAATTCGGTGAATTCTCCGGCCGTGAGCCGCGCCCTGCCGAGCGTGTCGAGTCCCCGGGACAAAACGACCGCGTACGTCTCGTCGACGACCTGGACGCCGCCGCCGTTTTCGACGACCGGGTCCGCGTCGATCTCGGCGTAATCGTCCCGCATGAGCGCAGAGGCGGGGTAATTGTTTTTCGTCAGCGTTTTCGACAGGACGTCCCCGGCAAACGACAGCAGCAGCAGCGCGAAGAGGGCCGCCAGGATCGACAGGATGAAGACGATCAGGTAATTGACGGCAAACTGGTTCGACAGCTTTCTGCTCATCGGGCGGCACCCGTTTTGTGCAGCTTGTAGCCGATGCCCCGGATCGTCTTTATGTACTCGGGATTTTGCGGATCGGCCTCGACCTTGTTCCGGATACGGCTGATATGCACCATGACCGTGTTGTCGTCGTAATAGTAATCGTCGTCCCAGACGGCGTTGTACAGCTGCTTTTTTGTGAAGACGCGCTCCTTGTTTTCCATCAGATATTTTAAAAGCAGATACTCCTTTGCCCCCAGCTCGACCGGCGCGCCGTCCCGGGTGACGGTACAGCTGTCCGGGTTCAGGCGCAGGCCGCCGTATTCCAGAATGCGCGGCTGCCTGCACTCCGACATGTACTCGTAATTCCGGCGAAGAAGCGCGTTTACCCGGGCCAGCAGCTCGTCGGTGGAAAAGGGCTTGGACAGATAATCGTCCGCGCCCAGGCCGAGCCCGAGCACCTTGTCCGCGTCACCCGAGCGCGCCGTGAGGAAGATGACGGGTACGGTGCTTTTTTCGCGGAGCTTTCGCAGGAGATTGAGCCCGTCGAGCCGCGGCATCATCACATCGAGTATGGCCAGGTGAATCTCCCCGGCCTGAAACAGGGCGAGCGCCTGCGCGCCGTCGGCCGCGGCGAAAACACTATGGCCATCGTCCGTGAGGGCGAGCTGAAGCAGGCTGCGGATATCGGCCTCGTCCTCGGCGACAAGTATATTCACGAAAACACCCCGTTTCGACAGCTGTCATATATGCTTCAATTATAGCACAACGCGCCGAGGTCGCAACAAAAACGATCCCGCGCAAGGCTGCGGCGGGACCGTCCGTTTATGATGCTGCTAGTTTGCGCTCTTTGCCTTCCGCGTTTTCCGCTGAATGAGCTTGACGAGCTCGACGATCGGGATGACGCAGACGGCCAGGAGGATCGCTATGGCGTATTCGGCGAGGCTGATGTGCTCAAACTCAAACGCCCTTTGCAGAAACGGCACATAAATGACCAGGGCCGTGAGCGCGAGGCTGGCAACGGCGGCCCAGTTGAGCATCCTGTTGAAGGTGCCGAGCCCGAAAACGCTCTGCCTGCGCGAACGCAGATTGATGCTGTGGAAAATCTGCGCCATGCTCAGGGTCAGAAACGCCATTGTCGTACCGTCCGGGCTGTTGGCAATCTCCCACAGTCCCGATTCGATATAATGCCCGATAAAGTACGAGGCCAGCGTCAGGACGGAAATCATCAAGCCCTGATATGCGATGTCGAAGCCGAGACCCTCCGCGAACACGCTGGCCCGGGGAGAGCGCGGGGCCCGCGCCATCAGGTTCGGCTCCGCCTCCTCCATGCCGAGCGCCATGGCCGGGATGCTGTCGGTGACAAGATTGATCCACAGGATGTGAACCGGCCGGAGTATGGCAAAGCCCAGGAGCGTTGCGACGAAGACGCTGATCACCTCGCTGGCGTTGCAGCCGAGCAAAAACTGGATGACCTTTCGGATATTGTCGTAGATGCGGCGCCCTTCCTCAACGGCGCTGACGATGGTCGCAAAATTGTCGTCGGCCAGCACCATGTCCGCGACGTTTTTCGTCACGTCGGTGCCGGTGATGCCCATGCCGACGCCGATGTCGGCCGACTTGATGCTCGGCGCGTCGTTGACGCCGTCGCCCGTCATCGCCGTGACGAAGCCCGCGCCCTTCCAGGCGTTGACGATGCGGACCTTATGCTCCGGCTGGACGCGGGCATAAACGGAGATCTGCCGGAACCGCCGGCCGAATTCCTCGTCCGCCATATCCCCGAGCTCAGAGCCGGTAACGGCCTCGGCGTCCTCCGCGAGGATCCCCAGCTCTCCTGCGATAGCGGCGGCCGTATCGATGTGGTCGCCGGTGATCATGATCGGGCGGATACCTGCGTTGCGGCACTTGTCGATGGCCGCCCGGACCTCCGGGCGGACGGGGTCGATCATGCCGGTCAAACCGACAAAGCACAGCCCCTGCTCCAGAAACTCCGCGTCGAAGCTTTCCGGCTCGGCGTCGTAGGCCCGACTTGCCGCGGCCAGAACGCGCAGGGCCCTGTTCGCCATTTCCCTGTTGGCCGTCAGGATCTCCTCCCTGGCCGTGTCGGTCAGGGGTTCGGGCCTGCCGTCCTTTAAGAAATGCGTGCATTTTTTGAGGATTTCGTCCGGGGCGCCCTTTGTGTACTGCATGAAGCTGCCGTCGGAATGCCCGTGGACGGTGCTCATCATTTTCCGAAGGGAGTCAAACGGCGCCTCGCCGACGCGCGGGGAATCGATTCGGAGCTGGTCTTTGTTCATCCCGAGCTTGGCCGCCCATACGACCAGCGCGGCCTCCGTCGGCTCGCCGGTGACGCCGCCGTCTTCGCTCAGCTCGGCGTCGCTGCACAGCGCCATGGCGGTCGCCAGGAGCGTCACATTATCGGTGAACTGATCGACGACCGTCATCTTGTTCTGGGTCAGCGTCCCCGTTTTATCCGAGCAGATGATCTGGGCGCAGCCGAGCGTTTCGACGGCTGTCAGGCGGCGGATGATGGCGTTGCGTCGGCTCATCCTGGTCACGCCGATAGACAGGACGATCGTCACAACGGCCACGAGGCCTTCGGGAATGGCCGCCACCGCCAGCGACACGGCCACCATGAACGAGCTCATAAGCTGTTCCCCGCGCAGGATACCGACGGCGAAGATGACGACGCTGATGGCGACCACCAGATACGTGAGCACCCTGCTCAGCTTGGACAGCTGAATCTGCAGCGGCGTCTGGCCTTCCTTCGTCTGCGTGAGGGCGTCGGCGATCTTGCCCATCTCGGTGTCCATGCCGGTCGCCGTCAGGACCGCGGAACCGCGGCCGTAGACGACGGTGCTGCCCATAAAGACCATGTTTTTACGGTCGCCGAGCGGGACGTCGGACTTGCCCTCCAGGCCGATGGCTTCCGTATACTTTTCGACCGGGACGCTTTCGCCCGTCAAAGCGGCCTCTTCAATTCTCAGGCTCGCGCTTTCCAGGATGCGCCCGTCGGCGGGGACGGCGTCGCCGGCTTCCAGCAGCACGACGTCGCCGACGACAAGGTCCTCGCTTTTGACGACGGCGATTTTTCCGTCCCGCAGGACCTTGCTCGTGGCCGCGGCCATCTGCTGAAGCGCCTCAATGGCCTTTTCAGCCTTGCTCTCCTGATAGACGCCGAGAACGGCGTTGATAATGACGACAGCCAGGATGATGAACACCTCGGCCGGATTTTCGCCCTCCAGGGCGGCCGTGACGGCCGAAACGGCGGCGGCGGCAAGCAGGATGATGATCATCGGGTCGGTCAGCTGCATCAAAAAACGCTTGACGAGGGAATCCTTTTTCCCCTCGACGAGCTTGTTTTTCCCGTTTTCCGACAGGCGGTTTTCGGCCGCGGCGGCGGTCAGGCCGGACGGCGTGCTGCCGGTTGCCTCCAAAACGGCGTCAATTTCCTCGCAATAATGTTTCAAAGCAATCCCCCTAAGATTCCGGCATTTATAGTATTCTCCGGCTGAATATTAAAAAAACTCATGGATAGGAGTCGACCTATCCATGAGTCTGGTCATTTCATCCAAGCCAGACGGCGCTGTTGCCGCCATGTTTGTTGACTTGAAGCGTGCCGGTACGCCGACTACTCCCTCACAGAAGAATTCGTGGACAGTTTAGCATGCGGGCTCTTGAAAGTCAATATTTACAAAGGCTGAAATTTCCTGATTTCCATGTTTATATTACCACAAAAAGGCGAAAATTTCAAGTCTTGTTATGCCCCGGGCAAGCGAGTATAAAATAGGTGGGAGGCGATTGAAATGGATGAACTGCAGGGCGTCGCGGCGGGCGCGAATCGGGAGCTGGAGGCGCTATCAGAGTGCAACGCCCTCACCGGGCGTTACGGCCTGTCCCTGACGGAAAAGCAGCTGCGCGCGCTCGTGGCAAGACAGCGGGAAGCCGTCGCCGCCGCCGGCCGCGTCGAGTTCGGCGGCGGCGTGCTCCAGACGCTCGTCAAGGCGTTCTGCGACTCCCCGTTTATCAGCCAGGAGAACTATGAGCAGACGCTCGCGGAGCTTCTGGAGTCGTTTTATTATTTCAAGACGGAAGCCGAAGACCGCATACCGGACGACGAGCTGATTCAGTTTATGCGCCGTCATTTCGACACGACGTGCCAGGGCTCGCTGGACTACCTGTGCGGCACGACGCTCGAGGAGCTGTGCCGGAACACGCGGTACGGCTATGAAACGGACGACACGGACCGTTACGGGCGTCCGTTCTAGGAGGCACAGATGGAAAACGGGCGGTATTTGCTGGATTTGTCCGCGCAGTCCGGCGCCAGGCCGGATTACAGCGAGGAAGAGCTTGCCGTTGTGACCGGGAAGCTCTGGGCGCTCCTGGGCCGGCTGGCGGAAGGCTATACGGGGGGCGCCAGCAGCTCGCTCCGCGCCGAGACGGCGCAGGCGCTTTTGCAGTCGGCCTGCTTTCTGCTCAGCCTGGGCCTGACAGACGGCGCGGACCCGGCGGCGCTTGTCGGGCGGCTTTGCGACGAGGATTACGACAAGCTCTTTCAAAGAGGACTCGGCGAGGCGACGGCGCGGCTCGAAGCGGGAAAAGCGCTCCTGCGGAAGGCGCGGGAGACGGTGCTGCGCGTGAACAACACCGCCTATTCCGGCACGCTCCGGGAGCTCGGCAATTTCTTCGAACGCTACAACTACTATTATTTCGCGCATGAGATACCCTGCATGCTCGATTATCCGCTGGCTGTCCCTGTCGATGAAAAGCTCCTCGGCGTTGCGTATATCAACGAATATCTGCGCCGCTTTGTCCTGGAAAATGAATTCTGCAGCCGTTTTGACGCGGGAGCCGCCGGGCGGCTGGTCGGCCGGGTGTGCCCAGACGACGGCCTCGTCAGCATATACGAAGCCGCTGTGATCCATGCCGTCGCGCTCACGCTAATTGAGGGCGACAGATCGTCGCTGGATGTGACGGCCGAGGCAAGACGGAAGCTCCAAAGCGCCCTGCGCGAAAAATCGGCGTCCGGGCGCTGGCTTGAGGCGGCGGGCCGGCTTTGCGGGCAGCTGGAGCTGGACGGCGAAGCGCGGGCGTATCTGCTGGAGGCGGCTGAAGCGGCTTTTGTCCAGGTCCGTTACGCGGCGGAACAAGACCGCCTCGGAGCCCTGTTCCCGACGCCTCAACGCGCGGGAGACCCGGAGCGTGACAAGCCCTGCGGGACACGCAAAGCGGACGGGGAAACGATGTCGGACGAAAAGCTGCGCGCGCTGATCGACGAGCTTTCGTCCTGCAGACATGTCACGGACAAGGTCGCCATGGTGCGACAAAACGTGAAAAGCCTGCGGGACCTCTTCGAGGTTTTGAACATCTGCTTCTGGGGGGTCGAGTGCGAGGCGCTGTTCAGGACTCTGGACGGCACGGAGCGGGCGCTGCTTTCGGAGCGGATACGCGCCCGCAAAAAAGGAAATCCGGACTGGAAATCGGAGTCCGGATGGGAAGAGCGCTTTTTCGATTTTGTTAAACAGTCCAGATACCTTGAGCCGTAAACTGATTTACGGGCAGATGTCGACCTTGTATTCCCGCAGCCAGCAATCGACCTGCAGCAGGTACGCGAGCAGCTGCGGCGCGTTCATCAGCTGGCCGAACCAGGGGATGTTCGTCTCGCGCGTCATCGACTGCGCGAGCGCTCTGACGTAAGCCTCGTTGATAAACGGCCGCAGGGGGGACGAGGCGTTCTCCAGCATGGACAGCGTCAGGCGGCGAAGAAGGGCGATGTAGTTCGGATTGTGGGTTTTGGGGTACGGGCTCTTTTTCCGCCAGAGAACCTCCTCGGGCAAAAGGCCTTTGAGCGCCAGGCGCAGCAGGCCCTTTTCGCGCTCGTTATAGTTTTTGTATTCCCAAGGGACGTTCCAGGCGTATTCGACGAGGCGGTGGTCGCAGAAGGGCACCCTCAGCTCGAGGCCCGTTGCCATGCTCATGCGGTCCTTTCGGTCTAAAAGCGTCGGCATCCAGCGCGTCAGGTTGAGATAAAAAAGCTCGCGCATCCGCCTGTCTTCCGGCGTGTCTTCGTCAAAGCGCGGCGTTTCGGCGACCGCCTCGCGATAGCGCCCGGCCACATAGTCGTACGGGCGGATCAGATCCAGAAGCTCGGGCGAAAACAGTTTGACCCGCTCGTCGAGCCGCTGCGACCAGGGGAACGTGTTTTCTTCGGCCGTCAGATAAAACCACGGATACCCGCCGAACACCTCGTCGGCACACTCGCCGGACAGGCCGACGGTGGCGTATCGCTTGACGAACCGGCTGAACAGGAGCAGGGAGGAATCGATATCGGCCATGCCCGGCAGGTCCCGGGCAGTGACGGCCGGGAACAGCGCGTCGGTCAGCTCCGGCGTGTCGGCCATGAAATCCCTGTGCTCTGTGCCCAGATACCAGGAGACGAATTTGACCCACGGCGCGTCCGAATTCGGCTGGAACGCGCCCGCGCGGAAGTTCTTGTCGTTGTCGACATAGTCGATCGAAAACGTGCGGATCGGCCCGCGCCCCTCCGATTGATACACGCGCGCGGCAATTGCCGTGATCGTGCTGGAGTCGAGCCCGCCGGAGAGCAGGACGCACAGCGGCACGTCGGAGACGAGCTGCCGCCTGACGGTATCGAAGACAAGCGCGCGCACGTTTTCCACCGTCGCATCAAAGCCGTCGGGGTGGCGGCCGCTGACGAGCGACCAGTACGGCTTGACGCGCAGGCCCTCGCGGTCGAGCGACAGGCAGTATCCGGGCCGAAGCTCGGAGATGTCAGAGAAGATCCCGTGACCCGGCGTGCGCGCCGGGCCGAGGGCAAAGATCTCCGAGAGGCCCTCGCTCCCGAGCCTCGGCTTCAGGCCGGGGTGCTTGAGCAGCGCCTTTATTTCGGAGGCAAAGAGGAACGCGCCGTCCTTTTCACTGTAAAAGAGCGGCTTGACGCCGATCCTGTCCCGCGCCAGAAAAAGGCGCTCGTTCATCACGTCCCACACGGCAAACGCGAAAATCCCGTTGAGCCGCCCGAGGCACGCCTGCCCCCACTGGGCAAAGGCGTGCAGCAGCACCTCCGTGTCGGACCAGCCGTCGAACGTGTGTCCCAGGGCCTTCAGCTCGGCGCGTATGTCCTCCGTATTGTACAGCTCGCCGTTGTAGACGACGATATATGTATCCTCGCCGTGCCGGAGGCGCATCGGCTGCGCGCCGCCCTCCGGGTCGACGACGATGAGACGGCGGTGGCCGAGCAGCGCAAAGGCCGAAAACCAGTATCCCTCGTTGTCCGGCCCCCGGTTTTCGAGCGTCCCGACCATGTCGCGAAGAATCTCCGTCTCACCTGAAATGCATCTGGAATACTCAATCCAGCCGGCAATCCCGCACATAATAACCTCCCGATGCGCAATGCGCGAAAATGAGTCGCGAACGGTTTACCCGCTCGGGAGGCACTGTCCGCCGGTTTCACCCGCCGAAGGCTGAGAATCCGGACTCCCTGCGCGGGCAAACAGGACGTCCTGACAAACGGATATTATCAGGACGTCTTTGTCTCCGCATCTATTCAACTCAGTATATGACCGGACGCGCGCCGGCGTTAAAAGGCCAGCGGCTTTACGGTTTGAGCAAGTGCGTGAACGTTTCACATAAGCGGCTCAGCTCATCGCGCAGGAGAAAGCCGGAATACAGGTCCGTCAATTCGTCCAGCTTCTCTTTGGCCTCCCGCAGACACGCCGTCCCGTTTTTGACGGCGGCGCCATACCGGACCGTTATATCCGACAGCTCGGAGGCGTACTTTTCGTCGGTTCCGGGCTTCACGCACCGCGCGTACATATCGATCACCCCGTCGCTTGACCGCGACGGTTCGTACAGGTGCGGCGCGGTGCTGTCAAACAGGCACAGGTCCAGCTCGGGCCACAGAATCATATCGAGGCTGTTTGAATCGAAGGCGCAGCTGTAAATCTCGGCGTCCAGCCCGCGTCCGGCCGTTTCGGCCGCCAGCTTTCGAAGCAGGGTTGATTTTCCCGTGCCCGGGCGGCCCTTGAGAAGGTATCTTTTTGACAGACTGCCGGTCAGGCTTTCGATAAAGTCGAGCGCGCCGGACGGCGTGCTCGCGCCGAAGAAACGGTGCTTGATCACGGAAGGCTTATCCCTACGGTGCCGCCCCAGGAGCCTGTCGGCTGTTTCTGCTGTCACCGCGTCGGCCGCCTCAAAATCCATGTTCTCAATATAGATTTTCTCCCATTCGTCATGTATACGCAGGGCTGTTAAGAAGTGCTCGAACGCTTTTTCATGGCTGGCTTCGATTCTCCGAAAAAGCGCCGCGGCCTTTTCTCCGGCGCGCCCGAGCCCCGTCCGGTCAAAGACCGATTCGGCGTCGATATACAGCGCGTCCGGAGCCGTCAGCGGCGATCTGACGGCGTGCAGATCTGTCCCGTCGAGGACGGCCAGCCCCAGCCCGGGCAAAAGAATCCCGTCATACGTCCCGGGCGCCGACGGACAATGCAGGTATTCCGGGGGCGACCCGGATTTTGCGCATACGTCCGCGATGCCTTCCGTCAGCAGGAGTTTGCCCATGCCGGGACGCCCCTGCAGGATATAGAGCTTTTCGATCCCGATGAGGTTGGAATCGAGCTTGCTGACAAAGCCCTGCGCCGTGTTTCCGTATACAAAGTAATGTCTTGCCTTGTCTGACATAAGATCCTCCTCTCCCGACTGTTCATATCATTGTATGACTGCGGGTCTTAAAAAAGTCGCGGTCTCAGGCTTGTACCGCGCGCTTATATGCGATGGTCCGGCGCGCCCGGCCTGCCGCGCTATCGTCCGGGCGACGGAATGATTGACAAGAAAACCGGTCGGTGCTATGATTCAAGTATAACCGAATAGTTGCCGTGCCGTACGGTCTAAGGGCATAGCCTATGACTTTATGGCCTGAACAAGCAATTTACGATTGCATGGATCACGGGGCCGATGCTGGAAACAGCGCGACCTTCACGTATGAGAAGGAACAGAGGATACCGTACTCGGGAGATTTACCAGCCTGTTTTGTCTCAAAACAGGTGTTTTTTGTTTTAAAACAAGGAAGCGAAAAACCAGCCCTTCTGCTGCCGGGAGTTCGTGATGCAGCGAATACCCGGCATAAAAAGCGCCGGAACGCCCGGCTGACGCGCCCCGGCGCCGATTGGGGCGTAAACCTGACGGCGCGGGGCAAAATGAAGGCGAAGGAAACCGATTTTTCAGCGGCGCGCTGACGGCGCTGCCCAATACGCGGTGGAAGTGATGGATAAAATGCTGAGAAACATAGATGCCGACGAAGCCCTGGATATGCTGTGCGCCCTTCCGGTCCGGCCTGAATTGGAAACGGTCCCGCTTGACGACGCGCAGGGCCGGATACTGGCCTGCGATATCCGCGCGCCGATCTCCGTGCCGCCGTTTGACAAAAGCCCGTACGACGGATACGCTTTTCGCGGGGAGGACACGCTGAGCGCGTCGCAGGAGCGCCCGGTGACGCTGAAGATCACGGAAGAAATCCCCGCGGGGAAGCAGCCTTCCGTCGAGATTACGGCGGGGCACGCCGCGAAGATCCTCACCGGCGCGCCGATCCCGAAGGGCGCCAACGCCACGGTCAAATATGAGCTTACCGTCTATTCGGCCTCGGAAGTGACGCTGTCCGAGCCGGTCCCGCCGGACACCGATATCGTTTACGCCGGCAGCGACATCCGGGCCGGCGCTGTCGTTTTTAAGAAGGGCACACGCATCACGGCGCCGATGCTCGGCGTTCTGGCCAGCCAGGGGTACGCCACGGTGTCCGTTTTCAAAAAGCCCGCGATCATGATTCTCAACACGGGCACGGAGCTTGTCGAGGTCGGACAGCCGCTGCCGGAAGCGGCGATATACAACAGCAACGTGTATACGCTCGGGGGGTATCTCCGCGACCTGGGTGCCCGGGCGCTCAACGCCGGCGTCGTCGAGGACGACCCGGACGCAATCGCGGAGAGAATCGGCCGCGCGCTCGAGGCGTCGGACATGGTAATCACGACCGGCGGCGCGTCGGTCGGCGACTATGACTGGGCCGTGACGTCCGCCGAGAGGCTGGGCGCGGAAGTCCTGTTCTGGAAAACGAAGCTGAAGCCGGGCGGCTCGATCATGGCGGCCGTCAAGGACGGGAAACTGATCCTGGGCTTGTCCGGGAATCCGGGCGCGGCCGTTTTGAGCCTGATGCGGCTGGCGGTTCCGTATATCCGGAAGCTGTGCGGGTACGCCGAGCTCCGGCTGCCCGTGGTCAGCGTCATACTGAAAGAGCCGCTCAGCAAGGCCAGCCCGAAGCGGCGCCTTTTAAGGGGCCGCCTGGAGCTCCGGGACGGGAAGGCGTATTTCGCCGAGAACGAGGGCCAGGGGAACGGAGCCGTCTTTTCGCTCGTCGACTGCGACCTCATCGGGGAGATCGACGCCGGCTCGATGCCTCTGCCGGCCGGGACCGTCATCAAAGCGTATCGAATATAAGCTGAAACCGGCTGCAGTACCGGTCAAGCGGCGTGCAAATACATCTTATGCGGCCGTTCGCGGCGGCCGCAGAGAGAAAGTGAGTCATACCCTCAAATGAATGATGAATTCGGAAGAGACATATATTATCTCCGGCTGTCGGTGACAGACCTGTGCAACCTCCGATGCGTGTACTGCATGCCGGAACAGGGGATCGAAAAGCGGCCCCACGGCGACATCCTGTCGGTCGAGGAGATTGAAATAATCGTCCGGGCCTCCGCCGAGTGCGGCATCCGGAAGGTCCGCGTCACGGGCGGCGAGCCGCTCGTTCGCCGCGGGATCGTCGACATCTGCCGCCGCATATCGGCCGTACCCGGAATTGAAGAGCTGTGCATAACGACAAACGGCACGCTCCTGCCGAAATTTGCCCGGGAGCTGAAAAGCGCCGGCGTCGGCCGGCTGAATATCAGCCTCGACACGCTCGACCCTGAAAAGTACCGGCAGATCACGCGCTGCGGCGAGCTGAAAGACGCGCTTGACGGGATAGACGCCGCGCTTCAGGCCGGCTATGACAACCTCAAGCTCAACGCGGTGCTGATCGGCGGCGTCAACGACGGCGAGATACCGGCGTTTGTGGAGATGACGCGGGAGCGCAATATACACGTCCGGTTTATCGAGCTCATGCCGATCGGGGAGTGCGCCGAATGGAACCACGAGCGCTTCATCGGCAACGCCGCCGTGCTCAAGGCGGTACCGGAGCTTGTCGAAACGGGCACCTCCGGTGTCGCGCGGCTGTACCGCCTGCCGGAAGGGCGGGGCACCGTCGGGCTCATCAGCCCGATCAGCTCGCATTTCTGTCCGGCCTGCAACCGCATACGCATCACGGCCGACGGGAAGCTCAAGGCCTGCCTGCACTCCGCGGACGAGGTGAACATCAGAGGCCTGCGCGGGACGCGGCTCGTCGACACGATCCGGGACGCCATCAATCATAAGCCTTTGAAGCACAAGCTGAATGAGGACGCCAAAAGCTCGAGCAAGCGGAACATGAACGCGATCGGAGGCTGATATGAAGACCAGGGACGGCGGCGGCTCGAAGCAGCCCGCGCTTATGAAATCACAGATTTTGAGAGGGCAGGAAAATGTCTGAACTGACGCATTTCAACGAAGAGGGCAGGGCCTGGATGGTCGACGTGAGCGGGAAAAAAGCGACGCTGCGCACGGCGGTTGCAGCCGGGACGGTTCTCGTCAATCCGGAAACATTCGAGCGCATAGAAAGCGGACGGATCAAAAAAGGCGACGTGCTCGCCGTCGCCCAGGTGGCCGGGATCATGGCGGCCAAAAAAAACGCCGAGCTGATACCGATGTGCCACCCCCTCATGCTGACCGGCGTCGACATCTCGTTTGAGCTCGACAGGCAAAGGCATTCGGTCCAGATTACCGCGACGGTGCGCTGCAAAGGAGAGACCGGCGTCGAAATGGAAGCGCTCACCGCCGTGTCGGTGGCGGCGCTGACAATCTACGACATGTGCAAGGCCGTGCAGAAGGACATCACGATCGGCAACATCCGGCTGCTGTCGAAAAGCGGCGGGAAAAGCGGAGATTATTTAAGAGCGGAGGAAAAAAGGTAAATGGCTGTCGTTACGGCTGTATGTATCAGCGATAAAAAGGGTATACAAAAAAAGCCCGTGCCGGAAATCGCCGTGAAAATAAACCACGGCATCTCAGGCGACGCGCACGCGGGCGATTGGCACCGTCAGGTCAGCCTTCTGGGCGAGGAGAGCGTGGACAAGCTCCGCGCGCATTTTCCAAACCTGCCGGCCGGCGCGTTTGCCGAGAATATCCTGACGAAGGGGATTACGCTCTACGAGCTGCCGGTCGGCACGCGGCTGCGCGTCGGCGGGGCGCTCTTGGAGGTGACGCAGATCGGCAAGGAATGCCATCACGGCTGCGAGATCCGGCGGGTGACGGGCGACTGCGTCATGCCCAGGGAAGGCATCTTCGCCATCGTTTTAGAGGAAGGCGCCA
>CAYMLM010000054.1:0-14538 GCA_964391385.1 uncultured Papillibacter sp. | reverse complement strand
ACTTGTCCTGCAGCCGGACAGCATCGCGACGACGATCAGAATCGTCAGCAGCAAAACCAAAAACCTTTTCATACGCATCAATCCTTCGCTGTATTGAAGCGCCTGCGGCCAAACGTTCAGCCGCAAGCCCGACATCCAAAAAAACAAGCTTTTATTGGACAGTACAAGGTTTTCCTATTTTAACTGTTTTTATTAAATTCCCCGGTGTTTTTTTCATCCCCAGCCTGATGATTTTCCGTCGTTATACGGGCGGCTTTGCGTAAAAGCTTCCACGGCCCGAGAAAAGGTGCGTCTCCCGAAGGAATATGCGCTGCTGTCAATGAATTCAAAAATATCCGGCCGGCGCGCGCTCACTTCGAAACGGGCGCCCCGGCCGCACGGTCCAGCAATTGCTTCAGGCGTCCTCTTTTCCCGGGGAGGACCGGCAAGGATGAAATGGCCGCGCATGTTTTCTGCTGCAGCTGCGTGATTTTCTCACGCGTATACCTGACGCCGCCTGCCGTTATTACGCTTTTTCTCAGAGCCTCCGGACGCATCCTGCCCGATATTTTATCCTTCAGCCCGGCGTCTTTCCGCAGCGCGTAGATGAGCGGGAGCGTGACGACGCCTGTTTTAAAGTCGGACAGCACGGGCTTTCTGACCTCGCTGGCCGTTGCCTCGTAATCGGCGCAGTCGTCGCTGAGCTGAAAAATCAGACCGATATCGCGGCCGATGGCCTGAAAGCCCGCTTTTAAGTCTTCCGGCTCGTCGGAATGCAGAAAGCCGACGTAAAACGATGCCTCAAACAGCGACGCCGTTTTCCCTCCGATGATGTCGAAGTACTCGCGCTCGGTCAGCGCGTAATTGCGGCTGTTGCTGTCCTGGCGCATCTCGCCGGCCAGGACATCCGTCAGATACCGCGGCAGCGCGCGGTCGACGAGGTTTTTCCGGTCCTCCCGGGGCGTGAGCTCGGACACGGTCTCCAGCGCCAGACAAAGCAGGTAATCGCCGCACAGGACGGCCGGCTTGACGCCGAATTTCTTATGCAGGGCCAGGATCCCGCGGCGCGTTTTGGCGTTGTCGATGACGTCGTCGTGCACGAGCGTGGCCAGATGCAGCAGCTCGACGGCAGCGGCCGTCTTTACGGCGTCCGGCGCGACGAGGCCGTCCCGGCGCTCCGCGCACGCAAGCACGGCTCGGGCCCGGATGTGCTTGCCCTTCGCTCCGGCCAGGTGGCCCGTCAGCTCGCCGAACATGGCCGGCGCGCCTGTCAGCCGTTTTGTTATTTCTTCGGTTGTCAGCTTTACCGCCTCGTCATAGCCCGGCGGCGCCTTATCCGGTATTATTTCAGTCATTATACAGATACGACCGCCTAACCCAGCCTATATGCCGCCATTTCCGTTTCAGGTACGGCGTCGTGTAATAATCAAGCCCGAACACGGTCCCCGCGCCCCAAAGGAACGCCACGGCGGCAAATACCATCCAGAAGTTGGACAGATACAGCCCCGTCGTCGAAGCGAACATCAACAGCAGGACAAGTGAAAGGGCGCTGGACGGGGTTGTAAACAGGCCGCCGATGAGCGAGAGCCCGATGAAGATCTCCAGGAGGACGATCACGCCCTGCATAAAAACCTGGAAACCGTCCGAGGACAGCACGGTTGCGTCGAGAAGCTTGCCGAGCAGCGGGATATCGAGCTTGAAGGCATAGTCGGCCAGCGTCGCGTTCGCCGGCGGCTTCCCGCTGACGAACAAAAACCGGACGATCCCCAGGATGTCGATATTTAAGAGCAGGCTCCCGGCCGCGGTCCCCGTATCGGCCAACCCGCCCGTCGCGCTTGACACAGCGTCTCCGGCGGCCGTTTCAACAGCCTTTGAAGCGTTTGCGATGATGGCGTCAAACCACGCGGTCGCGCTGCCGAAAAACTCCGTCAGCTTCGGGGACGTCAGCCAGCCCTCCACGATCTTCATAACGCCCTCAAACAGCCAGACCGCGCCCAGCCAAAGCCGCAGCGGCACGGCCAGAAAGCTCGGCGTCCTGTTGGACAGGTGCCCGCCGACGAAGCTCCGCCTGTTGCGGATCGTGAAAAACTCGTGCTTGAGATAACCGGCCACCTTGTTCCAGCCGAGCACCTGGATAAAGTAGACAATGTTGATAAAATGCTTGACGAACATGGCGAGAAACGAGGGGAGATTGACCTGATTTTTCGCGCTGCCGACGCGGGCGACGCCGTACCGCCCGCCGACGCTGACCATCACGCCGTGAAACTTCGGCCTGTACGGATCGAGCGCCTGCCCGCTTTCCTGCCCCGTCACCGCGGCGTATATATTGTGGGCTGCGATATCGGAGCTCTGCTCGCAGTTTTCGACCATCTGCGGGACGGGCGCCGTATCGCCCTCCGGGATATAAAAGAGGTTGTCCCCAACGACGAACACGCGCCTGTCGTCGACGCTTCTCAGAAAGCCGTCCGTGACGACACGCCCCCTGCCCTTGCCGGACAGCGTCCCGGCGGCCGCCTGCGCGATCGCGGCGCCCTCGATCCCAGCGGTCCAGATGACCGTGCCGGCTATGTGCCGGCTGACCTCCTCGCCCCGAGCCAGATCAATAAAGCCCTCGCCGACCCGCGCCACCTTTGTGTCCAGCCTGATTTCGACACTCATTTTTTCAAGCCGCCGCCGGATTTTCGTCGACGGCTTATCCGGCAGGTTCGGGACGACCTTCGACAGCGCGTCGACGACCGTCAGTGACACAAGCCGCCGGTCTATATCCATAAAATCGCAGAGTATGGGGATGTATTCGGCCAGCTCTCCCGCCATCTCCACGCCGGTCAGCCCCGCCCCGATGACATAAAAGGACAGAAGCTCCCGTTTTTTCTCCGCATCCGGCTCGCTCGAGGCCTGCCGGAAGCAGTTCAAAATTCGATTCTTCAGCCGGACGGCGTCTTCAAACGACCACAGCGGCCAGGTGTGCTCCGCCGCGCCCTCGATGCCGTAATGCGCCGGGCGGGACCCGGCCGCCAGGACGAGATAATCATACTCGTATGCGCCCTGTTTTCCCCGGACCGTTCTCGCCCTGAAATCCACCGATTCCACAAGATCCTGCGCGAAACGGATCCTCCTGCCCGCGAACACCTTGCGCAGGCCGATGCGGATGCTGTCCTCCTCGACCCGGCCGGCGGCAACCTCATGCAGCTCCGTGAGCATCGTATGGTAAGGGTTTTTATCAATGACGGTGATGACGGCGTCTTCGGTCTTCCTGAGTTTCCTTTCAAGCTTTTTGGCGGTCAGGACGCCGGAATAACCCGCGCCGATAATAACGATATTTTTCATGGCGGCCTCGCTCATTCAAATCAGATTCCAATAGTATGTTTCATGGCGGCCGTTTTAATATTCCTGTAAGACCGCCGATACGCCTGCCAATTTTTCGGCAGAGGCGCGGCGTTCCGTACGCATTCGGATAAATTGCCATCACAGGTTTTATTTTGTCCCGGCTCCACGGTATTTTAGCGGCGGCGCGGAGAAAAATAAAAACGATGTTCAAAATCCCCAGATTCATTGGGACGCCTAACCTCCGGACGGGGGAATTTTTGAAATTTGCGCATTGCGCACGGGAGGTTATTATGCCTGTAAAAATCGGCATCAACGGTTTCGGCCGGATCGGCCGGCTCGTTTTCCGGGCCGGACTCGACCGAGACAATATAGCGTTCACCGCGATCAACGACCCGTTTCTCGACAGCGACTATATGGTCTATATGCTCAAACACGACTCGGCGCACGGCAACTTGAACCGGCGCGTCGAATCAAAGGCCGGTTATCTCATCGTCGACGGTAAAAACTACGCTGTTTTCAGCGAAAAAGAGCCGGGAAACATCCCCTGGGGTTCGACCGGGGCCGAGTATATCGTCGAATCCACGGGCGTTTTTACGAATACGGAAACGGCGCGCCCGCATTTTAACGGCAAAATCAAAAAAGTCGTCATCACGGGGCCGTCGGTCGACGCGCCGATGTTTGTCATGGGCGTCAATCATCACATCTATACCAGCGATATGGACATTGTGTCCAACGCCTCCTGCACAACCAACTGCCTGGCCCCGCTGGCAAAGGTGATCAACGACCGATTCGGCATCGAGGAGGGCCTGATGACGACAATCCACGCGGCGACCGCGACGCAGAAAACGGTCGACGCGCCGTCGAAAAAGGACTGGCGGGCGGGCCGGTCGATCATCGGCAACATCATCCCCGCGTCGACAGGCGCGGCGAAGGCTGTCGGCAAGGTCATCCCGGAACTTGCCGGCAAGCTCACGGGTATATCCATGCGCGTGCCGATCATCGACGTCTCCGTCGTGGATATGACGGCGCGGCTGTCCTCACCCGCCGATTACGAAGACATCTGCGCGGAGTTTGTCCGCGCGTCGCGCGGCGAGTTTGAGGGCATCATCCGGTATGTCGACGAGGACGTCGTCTCCACGGATTTCCTCGGCGATACGCACACGTGCATTTTCGACGCGCGGGCCGGCCTGTCCCTTAACGAGCGGTTTGTCAAGCTGATCGCATGGTACGACAACGAGATCGGCTACTCCAACAAGGTGCTCGACCTCATCGAGCACATGTACGAGGTGGACACGCGGTTTTCAAAGCTGTCGGACCGCGCGGAGAAAACAGGCGCCTTTGCGCCGTAACGCCGCAAACAGGATAATCCCTCGGGTTATAGAAAAATAAAGGAAGGCAAAAAGCCCTCCTTTATTTTGCTTTTTATTCTGTTATTTGAACTCCCGGTAGATCCGGTCGAGCGCGTATGGCCCGGCAATAATTTTACTGTGCTCGGACAGGTAAAAGGAGAACGAGGCCGGCCGGCTGAGCGCCGTCCCGTATTCCCACAGGGCGTAGGGCGGGTGCTCGCCGTGAAGCGGGTACAGGATCAGGATGTAGCTTTCGTCCAGATATGTAAGGTACGACAGCAGACCGGGCGGACAGGCGCGCGCGGCGGATATGACGGGCTCGATGCCCGTAAAGGAAAAGTAGGACGGGCTGCCGGAATGCTGCAGGGCAAAAAGCAGCATCGAGTCCCGGCCGGGATACATCTCAAAGCAGACGCGTTCCCAATTCTGGTCATACGTGGCGCCGAGCGCTGCGCGCAGGATGTACGACGCCTGATCCGTCGTCATATCATCGGGTGACGCCGGCAGTTTTTTCATGTCTTCACCTTTTAAAATGATAACCACCTTACCCTCGCTGATCATCTGTACTTCCATGCGCGATCCTCCTCCTCAAACGGACGTTATGACACATTCAATAATAACGCTGCCGGGGGTCGGATGCCAGTTAAAATAACTGGAAATCACCGCCCGCGCGCATACCCTCCCGCAAAGATAAGCACTTGCAAAAATGGCCCAGTGTGTTATGCTGGCGGTATTGGGGGTGAGGCTATGAAAATAGCTATGATTCTTCTCGCGGCTGGTTTTTCCGAACGCATGGGCGTTTTGAAGCCGCTTCTGCCCGTGGGGGAGGGCAGCGCGCTGCAGCGTGCCGTCCGTCTGGGCAGGACTGAAAAGGTCCATGTCATCTCCGTTGTCACAGGCCATCGGCACGAGGAGGTCGAGGCAGAGCTGGACAGGTTCAGGACGAAGAATGTCCGTCACATCTATAACGCGCATTATGCCGAGGGCATGTTCAGCTCCGTCAAGGCCGGCATCCATTCCCTGCCGCACGATATCGACGGTTTCCTGCTGCTGCCGGTCGATCACTGCGCCGTCAGGCCGTCAACGGTCGAGAAGGTGATTGCCGCCTACATCCTGTCGGAAGGCCGGACCGTCATCTATCCGACTGCGGGCGGCAAGCGCGGGCATCCGCCGCTGATCCCGCGCGCGTTCGTGGAGGGCATCCGGGAGTATGACGGCCCGGACGGTCTGCGCGGATTTTTGTCGCCTTTTCCCTACAACGAGGTCGAGGTCGACGACGCCGGCGTCTGGCTGGACATGGATACGCCTGCCGATTACGCGGCGCTGCGCGCGCATCTCGGCCTGCCGGATTTCCCCGACGGGGATACGTGCCGGAAGCTCATGGAAAAATACGGCTTACCGGAAGATATCGTCCGGCACAGCCGGCTCGTTTTAAAGCTCGCGCTGAAAGCCGCGGACCTTCTGCGCCAAAAGGGCGTCACGGTAAACGCAGGCCTTCTGGCTTCCGCCTGTCTCCTACACGACATCGCACGCGCGCAGCCGGACCACGCCGCGGCCGGCGCAAAGCTGCTGCTCATGGAAGGCTGGCCCGAAACGGCCGCCCTGGTCGCGCTTCACATGGACCTGCCGGCCGGCTTCGAGGCGGGCCCCGACGAGCTGTCGCTTTTGTACCTTGCCGACAAGCTGGCCAGAAAGGACGGGGCCGTCCCCCTCGAGGAAACGCTGGCCGGCCTCGAAGCGCGGTTCTCGGGCGATCCGGACGCCCTGCAAAACGCCCGGACAAGGCTCGCGCACGCCCAGTCGATCTTGGACCTGCTGACCCGGCGGTACGGGATCGGCGTCGGTGATATCCTCCGCGGGTAATTGCCAACAGCGCTGCGAAGACTGCGTCGAGAATAGGGAAGCAGCGGCCGGCCAACTGGATACCGCGTCCATATTGCGCGCATTTTGCCTTCCGGAATTTACGCGCATGCTGACTTCGGCAGTATTAAAGTAGCGTTTGCCATTTACATTTTTTGTCCCTTCTGATAATATTGAGATAGCTGTGTGACGTATCGGTTACGGGGGCTCCCACTGGCAGATGGCCTGTGCCCGCCGATACGTGCGTAATACATAATGAGAGGATTTGGTTATGGTGACACGAGTAAACTTGATCATCAACGGCGTTGGACGGCCTGTTATCTGCGACCCGGAGAAGGACAATCTCGCCGTTGTGCTGCGCAGGATGGGGCTTACGGGCACGAAGGTCGGCTGCGGCACGGGCGTTTGCGGCGCGTGTTCGATTCTCCTCAACGGAGAAGTCGTCCGGTCCTGCACAAGGAAGATGAAAAACGTCCCTGAAAACAGTGAGATCACAACGATCGAGGGCATCGGCACGCCGCAGCACCTGCACCCGCTGCAGCAGGCGTGGATCACGTACGGCGGCGTCCAGTGCGGCTTCTGCACGCCGGGTTTTATCGTCTCGGCCTACGGGCTGTTGCAGCAGAACCTGAGCCCCACCCGGGAAGAGGTCCGCGATTGGTTCCGGGCGCACCGGAACATCTGCCGCTGCACGGGGTACAAGCCTCTCGTCGACTCCGTCATGGCCGCCGCCAAAGTTATGCGGGGCGAGGCGACAATGCAGGAGATCACCTATGACTTTGAGGGTGAGAAGGACATCTACGGTTCGTATCATCCGCGACCCACGGCGCTTGGGAAGGTCTGCGGTCTGACCGATTACGGCGACGACCTCAAGCTCAAAATGCCCGAGGGCACGGCGTATCTGGCCGTCGTCATCTCCGAGGTCCCGCATGCGAATATTCTCGGCATCGACACGGAGGAAGCCGAGAAGATGCCCGGCGTCATTAAAGTTTTAACGGCAAAGGACGTCAAGGGGACGAACAATCTGGACGGCCCGCCCCTCATACCGCGCGTCAAGGGCCGCGGCGTCACGACCTTCCCCGTCATAGCCGGCACAAAAATCAACAAGCGCGGCGACTGCGTGGCGCTTGTCGCCGCCGACAGCGAGGAACACGCCCGGGCGGCGGCGAAAAAGGTCAAGCAGAATCTCGAGGTTCTGCCCGCTTATATGACCTTCCCCGAGGCGGTCATGCCGGGCGCGATCCAGATTCACGACCCGCTGCCGAACTTCTATATGGAGCAGCCCGTCTACAAGGGCCAGGACACGGCCGAGCTCTTCGAAACCGCTGTTTTTGTCGCGGAGGGAAGCTTCCATTCGCAGCATGAACCTCACCTGCCCCTCGAGCCCGACGTCGTTCAGGGATATATCGGCGCGGACGGCATGCTGACGCTCCAGTGCAAATCCCAGGGTATCGGCGAGGACAGGGAGAGCATATCCATGGCCTGCGGCATCCCGATGGACGAGCTCAGGATCATCATGAATCCTGTCGGCGGTTCCTTCGGTTATTCCGTGAGCTCAAACACCTTCGCCATTGTCGCCACAGCCGTGCAGAATCTGGGCATGCCCTGTTCGCTCACATTGAGCTATGAAGAGTTCAACCACATGACCGGGAAGCGGTCCGCCACATTCACGAACGGCCGCATCGCCTGCGACAAGGACGGCAAGATCATCGCAGCCGAGTACGACATCGGTCTCGACCACGGCGCTTACGGCACCATGGGCAACAAAATCTTCAACAACCTCGTCTCGGTCGGTTTCCACGGCTACAACATTCCGAATTTCAAGGCGCTCGGCCGCGGCGGCTCCACCAACAACGCGTTCTGCGCGGCCTACCGCGGTTTCGGCGCGCCGCAGGTCTATACGGCGACCGAGGCGCTCATCGATATGGCCGCCGAAAAGGCCGGCATGGACCCTTGGGAGTTCCGCTATAAAAACGCCGCCAGGCCCGGCGATCTGACCATAAACAGCATGCCGTATCACGACTATATCTATCCCGGACTGCTCGAAAAGGCCAAGCCTTATTACGACCAGTACAAGGCGGAAGCCGAAGCCGCCAAAAAGGAAGGCAGGCATGTCGGCGTCGGCATGAGCATGGGCGGCTTCATCTACACCATCGGCATGTTCGACCAGTCGGAGGTGGCTCTGGAGCTGAATCCGGACGGCACGTTCACCCACTATAACACCTGGGAGGACATCGGGCAGGGCGCCGATATCGGTGCGCTGACCCACGCCGTGAAGGCGCTCGAACCGCTCGGCGTCCGGGCCGACCAGATCCGGCTCGTCATGAACGACAGCAAGATCTGCCCCGATACGGGCGTGGCCGCCGCCAGCCGCAGCCATTACATGGCCGGCAACGCGACACTTGACGCGGCGAACAAGCTTATGGACGCCATGCGCAAGGAAGACGGCACCTACCGGACCTATGACGAGATGGTCGCGGAGGGCATCCCGACGAAATATATCGGCCACTACGACCAGTTCAACATCGGCCTGCCGCCCGGACTCGACCCGAACACCGGCGTGGGCGAAAAGAACCCGGGTTATATGTACTGCGTCAACATCTCGCTCGTTGAAGTCGACGTGAATACCGGTAAGACGAAGGTCCTCCGGTACACCTGCGTTTCCGACGTGGGCGTCATCGGCAACAGGCTTTCCGTCGAGGGCCAGGCCTACGGCGGCCTGTCGCACAGCATCGGCTTCGCGCTCAGCGAGGACTACAATGCCGAAAACAAGCACGGCAACATGGTCGGCTGCGGAATCCCGACAATCGATATGATTCCGGACGACATCACCCTGGTCTTCCAGGAGACGCCGAGGCCGAACGGGCCGCACGGCTCGGGCGGCTGCTCGGAATGCTACCAGTCCTCCGGCCATATGGCCGTCATCAACGCCATTAACAACGCCTGCGGCGTCCGCGTCTACTCGCTGCCTGCGACGCCGGACAAAATCAAGGCTGGCCTCGAAGCCAAGCAGCGCGGCGAGGATTTAACGCCGCCGAAGTATTACCTCGGAACCGATTTCGAGGAGGAGCTCGAGCTCATCAAGGCCAACCCGTTATAAGAGCATGGCCTTGGCCGGCTGATACGCGCCTGCAAAGCGGCGCGCCCGCGCCCGCTTTGTGTCTTAAGCCGGTACCGGCGGGAAATCTACGTCATGTAAAAGGGGCGCGTCCGAAAGGCGCGCCCCGCAAACACAATTAGAAATGATTGATCCGTATGAAATATGAACAGTCAACTGCATATGTAAAAGACTGCTTTAACGGGGATCCGGCCTCCTGCTCGTGCGCGTGCCCCTTTGGTCTCGATATCCGCGCTTTTATGGAGAAGGTCGAAAAGGGCCGGTGGCTGCCGTCGTATAAGCTGCTGCGGGACACGACGGTCTTTCCGGGCATCGTCAGCAGGCTGTGTCCCCAGCCGTGCCGGGGCAAGTGCCAGCGCGCGTCCGTCGGAGACGAACCCCTCGCCCTGCGCGACCTCGAGGCCGCCTGCGTCAGATACACAAAAAGCCGCAAGCCGGAGCTTTTCAGCATCCCGCCCAAACCGCAGCGCATCGCGGTGATCGGCGCGGGCCCGGCGGGCTTATCGTGCGCTCTGATCCTTGCTCAGAAAAAATTCGGCGTCACGGTTTTCGAGAGGACACCGCGTTGGGGCGGCAGGCTGCGGGAGCATCCCGATTTTGCCTCGTTTGACGAGGACATCGCCCTGCAGTTTTCCGCCGTCGAGGCAGACTTTCAGTTTGATCAGGAAATCAAGTCTCTGGACGCGCTCAGGGATTTTGACGCCGTTTATATCGCCACAGGCGAAAACGGCGGGACGTTCGGGCTTTCGGGCGGTTGGAATCCCGCGCTGTTCACAACGGCGGACCCCAGGGTGTTCATGGGCGGCGGCGTCTGCGGTCTGCCCCTCATGGAATCCATCGCCGCCGGGCCAAGGGTCGCCAAGATCATGGAGACGTTCTTCCAGACAGGCAACGTCGCCAAAAGCGGCGCGGAGGCGGACAAGACGAGCTGCGAGCACTACCTGGACCACGAGGGCGCCGAGAAAAAACCGCTCGTCGCGATGGCTTCGCCCGACGGCTACACGGAAGAGGAGGCCAAGGCGGAGGCGTCCAGGTGCTTCAGGTGCGACTGCGAGACCTGCAAAGACAACTGCGAGATGATCGCATGGTTTCGGAAGATGCCGCACAAGCTCGGCGTCGAGGCATATACCGATTCGCAGGCCAGCTCGACGATCTCCAAGCGCACGCTGACGCGGGAAGCCTATTCCTGCAACATCTGCGGCAAATGCAAGTCCGTCTGCCCGGTGGACGTGGATATCGGCGCGCTGATGCAGTTTTCCCGCGAGGACCGGCTCGAGTCCGGCAAGGACATCCCGGCGTTCCACGACTTCTGGCTGCGCGAGTTCGATTTCCACACGACGGAAGCCTTCTTCGCGTCGCCCCCCAAGGGAAAAAATACCTGCGACTATGCCTTTTTCCCCGGCTGTCAGCTCGGCGCGGCCGAGCCGGACCATGTCCTCAAATCCTACGCTTACCTCGTCGGGAAGCTTGACGCGGGCGTCGTCCTCGGCTGCTGCGGCGCGCCGGCCTACTGGGCCGGGGATAAAACACGCCTGACTGAGAATGTCGGGCGCATCAAAAAAGCCTGGGAAGATATGGGCCGGCCGACGTTTATCTTCGCCTGCGCCTACTGCGAGAACGTCTTCAGGCTGCTGATGCCCGAGATCAGGCAGGTGAGTCTGTATGCGCTGATGGCGGAGGACGCGTCCGTCGTCCCGGCGCGAACGTTTGAAACAGCCGCCGTGTTTGACCCGTGCACCGCCCGCGACGACGCGGCGATGCAGGACAGCGTCCGCGTTCTGGCGAACCGGGCCGGCGTCAACACGGAGGAACTGACGAACCCGAACAGATGCTGCGGCTACGGCGGACATATGCGCCTTGCAAATCCCGCCCTGTACGACGAGATCACGGAGCACAGGACCGAAGCCAGCGACAGACCGTATATCGTCTACTGCGCCAATTGCCGGGAGGTTTTCAGGCAGAAGGAAAAATCGTGCGCGCACATTCTCGACCTGGTCTGCGATATCCGTCCGGATAAGCACACACCCGGCCTGCAGGCCAAAAAGGAAAACGCTCTGGAGGTCAAGAAACAGCTTATGAAAGATATCACCGGGAATGACTTCGTCCCCGAGGCGCACGAATGGGACAACGTACGTGTTGTCCTGGACGATCAGCTGCGGGACGAGCTTGACAGGAAGCTCATCATCGAGGACGACCTGAGGGAGGCCATATGGCTGGCCGAGCAGTCGGGCGAGAAATTTATCGGCGAGGACGGCGTCTGCCAGTGCAGCCTGGTCAAGTCCGTTTTGACCTACTGGGTCCAGTACAAAGAGTCTTCGCCCGGCACTTACAACATCACGAGCGCCTACAGCCACAGAATGAAATTTATCAGGGAGGGCTGAGCCTTGGAGGCAAACAAGACCTGGAAATGCGCGAAGTGCGACAGGGAGCTTGTCGTGAAAAAAACGCTGTTTTCCTATCTCGGGCACACCTTCTCCCACGAGGTTCTCAGATGCCCGAAATGCGGCAACGTCTTCATTCCGAAGGAGCTGGCCGAAGGCCGGATGGCCGAGGTGGAAACTCAGATGGAGGACAAATAGACAGGATCGGTAAGACAGCATGAAAAAAACAATCCGCCGGACCTTCCGGGCGCCCGTCCGGCTGACCTCGAGCGTATGCCCCGTCTGCCTGAGACAGCTGCCGGCCGAGATCGTGAGAACCGGCACGGATTATACACTCGAAAAAACCTGCCCCGAGCACGGATTTTTTTCAGCCGTCGTCTGGCGCGGGTACAGCCCGTCCCTCGAGACATGGGGCGGCGCTTTGACGCCGCCGGAGTCCGCTCCGCCGGACTGCCCGCACGCGTGCGGGCTGTGCGCTTCTCACCTGCGCAGGACCTGCTGTGTCCTGCTCGAGGTCACCTCCCGCTGCAATTTGAAATGTCCCGTCTGCTTCGCCGCCTCCGGAGGCGCCGATGCCGGCGGAGACGAACCGTCCGTCGGCGCGCTCTACGAGCAGTTCAAAACGCTCGCGCGGGACGGCAATACGTTCGTCCAGCTCTCGGGCGGCGAGCCGACCGTTCGCGACGACCTGCCGGAGATCGTCGCGGCCGCCAAAAAGGCCGGCTGCGAAAACATACAGCTCAACACAAACGGTCTGCGCCTCGGAGCGGACAGCGCCTATACGAAAGCGCTTGCCGACGCCGGGCTGTCCTTCGTCTTTATGCAGTTTGACGGCACGGAGGACGCCATATACGAAACCATCAGAGGCAGGCCGCTCCTGAAACAAAAGCTCGCGGCTATCGACGCCTGCGGCGCGAATCTTCTCGGCGTGACGCTCGTGCCGACGGTCATCCCCGGCGTCAACGACCACAATATCGGAGACATCCTGAAATTCGGCCTCGGGCGCTCGCCCGACGTGCGGGGCGTCCATTATCAGCCGGTCAGCTACTTCGGGCGGTATCCGAAAGCGCCGCGCGACGCCGACCGCATCACCCTGCCGGAGATTTTACGCGCGGTCGAGCAGCAGACCGGCGGCCTTGTCCGCCTTTCGGATTTTGCCCCGTCGTGCTGCGACCATCCGCGCTGCACCTTCCACGGCGACTTCGTCGTGCTGCCCGATTCGCTTGTCAGGCTCGGCGCGCGAAGCCAAGCGTCCTCGTGCTGCGGCGGCGGCGACACGGCCCATCTGAAAAACAGAAACTTTGTCGCGCGCCGCTGGAAACGCGCCGGCGCGGGCGAAGAGGAGCGGCCCGGCGCGGGCGAAGAGGAGCGGCCCGGCGCGGATTATCAGGACATGGAGACCTTTCTAAGGAGAGTCCGCACGCACGGCTTCACCGTCACGGCCATGGCCTTTCAGGACGCTTACACGCTCGATCTCGAGAGGCTGCGCCGGTGCAGCCTGCACGTATACCGGGACGGCCGGACGATTCCGTTTTGCGCATACTATCTGAGCCCGTATGAAGGAGCATGAGATGGCCGTGAGGAACATATACGAAGCCGAGCCCTTCTCCCGCATGCCGGACCGTTCGATGCACCCCGGCGGGATACGCCTGACGGACCGCGCCGTCCGGCTGGCCGGGCTCGCAAAAGGCATGACGGTCGCCGACATCGGCTGCGGCGCGGGGGCCACTGCCGCGTATCTCGCCGCAAAACACGAGCTTAAGATGGTCGGCCTGGAAATATCGGAGTCACTCGTCAAAACAGGACTGTGGCAAAATCCGGGACTTCACCTCATCCGATGGGACTGCAGGACATTGCCGTTCGGGCCGGAAAGCCTGGACGCGGTCCTCTTCGAGTGCTCCCTGTCCGTCATAGGCTACGGCGGCAGCACGCTCGCCGACTGCGCGCGGGCGCTCAAGCCGCGCGGCACGCTCATCCTTTCGGACCTGCTTAAAAAAAGCGGACGCGAGGACGACCTCGCCGCCCCGCCCTCGCCGGCGCAGCTGGAGTCCCGGCTGGCAGACGCCGGCTTCGGCATCGCGGTCAGCGAGGACCATACGCCGGCGCTCGTCACATATGCCTGCGAGCTCGGCGAGCGCTTCGGCAAAACCTGCAATCTCGGCCGATTGTTCGGCGCGCGGTTTAAGGGCGGATTTAAGCTGTCCGATTACTGCTATCACTTGATTGTCGCCAGAAAACAATAGAAAGCTTTTTCGGACAATGAGAATCACGCCTCTTGAAAAGTGGATCGCGGATAAAATCGGCACGCCCGGACCGCCCGGACCAAGCCAGCTGCGGACCTACCAGCTTGAGAAAATACGCCAGACGATCGATTACGTCAGACGAAACAGCCGGTTTTACAAAGAGCGGCTTTCCGGCTTTGACGCCGGCGCGCTTTGCAGTCTGGACGACGTCGCGTCTTTGCCGTTTACGTATCCGGCCGATATCGCCGTGCGCCCGAACGACTTTCTATGCGTGTCCCCCC
>CAYMLM010000053.1:0-14676 GCA_964391385.1 uncultured Papillibacter sp. | reverse complement strand
CGTGACTGGAGTTCAGACGTGTGCTCTTCCGATCTGAAAGGCTCCGTTTTTTTATCTGCCGATCAAAGGTGATACGAGACCGGGCCGTTACACAGCGACAACAGATGAAAAAGTGAACTATAGGGCATTAACGCAGATTTCATCGAGAGCATATTGAGAGTGCCGAAGAGAATAAAATATCGTATCGATTCATACGCAGGCGCGTTTTTTTATTGCTAAAATGGTTTTTATTCTGTAAAATCATATCAACTCATGTTAAATACAATATTCGGAGGAGAAGCGGATGAAGGAATTTGTGATAACGGCAGATTCAAACTGCGATCTGCCTGACAGTCTCATCAGTAAATACCGCATTGGTATCATCCCTCATTATTATTATATGGAAGATGTCACCTACGGCGGAGAGGTGAATCTGACCCCAAAGGAATTCTATGATAAAATGAGAAGCGGCTTGATGCCGACGACGATTGCAAGCAATCCCGAGGTTATCCGCAAGACGTTCCGGAAATATGTGGAGGAGGGGAAGGATATATTACATATCAGTTTCTCATCCGCCTTGAGCGCAGGCTACAGCAATGTGGTCATGGGAGCAAGGGAGATCTGTGAGGAGAATCCGGACGCCAAAATCATCGTTCTGGACACCTTGAACGTTTCCTTGGGGGAGGGTCTTTTTGCGATAAAAGCAGCCGGCATGAGGGAGGCCGGCATGTCGATCGACGAGGCGGCGCAATGGCTCGAGGAGCATAAACAGGAGTTTTGCGTACGATTTACGGTGGACAATCTGTTCCATCTGCACCGCGGCGGGCGAATCTCAAAAACCACCGCAATTGTCGGGTCGATGATCAACATCAAGCCAATCCTGTACGTGAATCAGGAAGGCCAGCTCGTTGCGCTCAAATCGATCAGAGGCCGTAAAAAATCCTTGTGCGCTCTGTGTGACGAGATGATGGACGGTATCGGAAGATATAGGGATACGGAGGATCCGGTCTGCATCCTTCATGGGGACGCCGATGAGGATGCCGCGTTTCTGGAAGAGCGCGTGCGCGCGCTGCTTCCCGAAAAGCAGGTGATCGTAAACTATGTCAGCCCGAGCATCGGGGCCCATTCCGGCCCGGGAGCGATAGGCCTCATTTATATGGGTGAAAAGAGATAAAAAAGGAAACGCTGGGCGGGGCCGTTGGGCCCCGCCTTTTTTCGTCCGCGTCACGCCCGGCGTCATAATCCGGGACAGGCCGCCATAAACTGTTGTAGAACAAATGACGGGAGAGTGATACGGCATGACCGATATAGCCGGGCGGGTCGCGCGGTACGACGGCGCCGTCATGCTGCTGCCGCAGCAGTTCCGGGACGCCGCGCGGGCCCTTATCCGCGAGGACCGGGCAATGGCGGAGGAATTCCGGCTGCGCGTCGGCTATCCGATGTCCGTGCTGCTGCCGTCCGGCGAGGTGTCGCTCGGCGGAGGGGACGTCACGAAACGGGACCTCGACGCCGTGCTCGACATGGCCACCGGCGCGTCCGCCTACGCCGCGCGCGACAGCGTCCGGCTGGGCTATATAACGGTCCGGGGCGGATACAGGATCGGGCTGGGCGGCACGGCGCTGACGAAGGGCGGCGAGGTCGCCGGCTTTAAAAACCTCACGTCGGTGGCCATACGCATATCGCGGCAGATCGTCGGCATAGCCCGCGACGTCGCGCGGAAGCTGCTGCGGGACGGGGCGCTTTGCTCAACGCTCATCGTGTCGCCCCCGGGGAACGGCAAGACGACGCTCCTGCGGGACCTCGTCCGCGTCGTCTCCTCCGGTGAACCGGAGCTGGGGCTGACCCCGATGCGCGTGGCGCTTGCCGACGAGCGCGGCGAGGTGGCGGCCGTCTGCGAGGGCGTGGCGCAGCTGGACGTCGGCCGCCAGACGGACATACTGGACGCCTGCCCGAAGGACGCAGCCGTCATGATGCTGCTGCGGGCCATGAATCCGCAGGTCATCGCGCTCGACGAGATCACCGCGCCCGAGGACATCCGAGCTATCGAGAGCGCTTCCAACTGCGGCGTGAAGCTCATCGCCACGGCGCACGCGAAGGACTTCGAGGACTTAAGGCGCCGCCCGCTGTACAGGAGGCTGCTGGCCGGCGCGATTTTTGAAAAAGCCGTTTTCATCCGAAAGTCGGACAATCAGTGGGAATACGGCGTTATGGACCTGGAGGCTGCCTTATGATACGGCTCATCGGCGCGGTCCTCATCACGGCCGGCACGGCGGCCTGGGGGCTGCTGGGCGTCTTCCGGCTGCGCGGCAGGGTCAGGAGCCTGCAGGCGGTCGCAAGCGCGCTCGGCGCCATGAAAAGCGAGATCTGCGATCGTCTCACACCGATGCCGGAGCTCATGCGGCGTATGGCCGACGAGGCCACATACCCGGCCTCGCAGCTTTTTAAAAACGCGTCGGAGAAGATGGCGTCCATTGGGGCCAAGCCGTTTTCGGCCCTGTGGAGCCAGGCCGTCCGGAATACGCCCGAGCTGCTTTTAAAGCCGCCGGAGGAGCTGGTGCTTACGGAGCTCGGCGCGCAGCTGGGCCGGTACGACGTCGCCGAGCAGGCCCACGCCTTCCAATACGCCCAGCGCCGCCTGGAGGAGCATATCCGCAGGGCGGAGGCGGAGCGGGACAGCAACTCGAAGGTCCACGCCTTTCTGGGCGTCGCAGCGGGGCTGTTTGCCATCATCATCCTGCTTTAAGCCGTCGAAATCTTTTTTCGACGGAAAGTTTTCGGCCTGCGGGCCTCGAAAGGTAAGGCTTCCGGGAAGTGAATCACGAAAGCCTTGTAATCCGACATTTTTTTCCGGTCAGACCAGCAAGACTCGCCATGACGGGTGAAGTTTTTCGCCCGGCGAAAGACGAGGCGAGCCATTCCAGGCGTTTACGCGAGTCCGTCGTAATGTTCGTTGGCTGCTTTGAGCTCAAGGCAGTGAAAGGCGATCATGAGCTTGAACCGGACCCAGTAATCGTCAAGCTCGACGCCCGTGATTTCGGTGATGCGCCCAATGTGGTAAAGGACGTTGTTACGATGCATATGCAAAAGGTTGCCGGCGGCCGTGGCCCGGCGTTCGCACAAGAGGTAGCAGTAGAGGATCTCCAGCAGGTTCCCGCCGTGTTCTCTGTCGTACTTCTGCAGCGTCTCAATCGCACGGAGGTACGGCGTGTTCTTAAACGCGTTGAGTTTGCCGGATTCCGCCAGATAAATCATGTAAAATATGTAAATGTCGTTGTAATAAAAGACCCTGTCGTTTTTAATGGGGAAAAATGAATCATAGATCTCTTTGCCGGCGCCCCAGTAGTTGCCGAGACTGTGAAGCTTGTATCCGATGCCCTGCGCGCGCGTGGCCTGCAGGAACGAATCCTTGAGCTCCGGCAGCGTGCTGAATTTTTCGCTCACGCCGCACAGGGCCTTGTATTTGTCCAGTATCGGCCTGATTTTTTCGAGATTTGCCCTCGTCTCCGCCTCGATCCAGCCGGAGCCGTAAACATTCAGGACGCAGATCTCGTAATCTCTCGAGATGATTTTCGAGCGCGGCAGGTAAGATAAAAGCTCCTGGATGAAGCGGCCGATGAGGACGATGGCGTTATCCTCAAAAACGATGCGGTAGACGTCGAAGTGGCCGTTGTAGGGGATATCGACGCGCTTGGCCTGCTCGGCGATGAGGTGGGGGCTGGTGAGCTCGCCGTAGAGCATGTCGCTGATGAAGGAGCTGTAGATTGCAAAGGGCGTCTGCAGCTTCTTTTGTTCTTTGAGGAAAACGATTTCGATGTATTTCATCAGTATACTGAACAGCTCCGTCAGCTCCGCCGACAGCGGCGTGCTGCTGCAGACCATAACGGTGTGAAGGAGAATCACCCCGCCGTATTTGCTTAATTTGTTGATGCACTCAAATCTCGAAATTTCCCCGGGCGGACTGAGGATCAGGCCGTGCTCCTCCTCGTACACCTTGAAACGCTTGCGCGTCTGGAACAGCTTGATCGTCTCCTCCGAGTGGTACCCCATTTTGACGAGCGCGATATTGATAGGGTCGTCATTGGGCAGATTATGCGTGTAGGCCAGGAGCTTGTATGCCGAGTCAAGCACGGCCGTGAAGTTGCGCAGGATCGGCTCGCTGATATCAAGCAGCCTCTGGTATCCGCCGTCGTCGATGACGGCCTGCTGCATCTGCGTCTCCCAGCCGGCCAGCTGTATAAACCGCTGCTGAACGAGATTGAAAAGCCAGGGGACGTCCTTGTTTTCATTGATGACGATGATGCCGTTTAAAAAGTCCTCCGTCTCGTCGGCGTCCCAGAAGCGGTCCCGTATGCACAGGTAATGATGGCCGGGCTTCGTTTCCCTGCGCCTGAGCGCCTCGGTCAGCCGGCAGACATACAGGATGTCCTTTTCCATCTCCGCGCCTTCTTCCGGCAGAAGCATCACGCCCCTGTAATCGATCGTTTCATTTTTAGGTATATGCGGTGAACCGCGGTAGGATTTGAGCACCTCGCAAACCATGTTCAAAGTGTAAGTCATGGCGAAACCTCCTTTTAAAAAAGACCTGGAGCGCCTAATCCATATAACAATGATAATCGGATTCCTTTATAAATGTCAAATAATTCAGGAGAATTTTTACGATCTGTAAAAAACAAATTTGTCCGTGCGGTTTGAACGCCCGAATTATCCGCTCGAAATAACATAATATCCCATGAATAACTCATTATAACATAAATCGATGGATTCATGTTGCGTTTTGTAAAAAACGAAGTTTCGCATTAGTAACAAATTATCATGACAATCAGGCCGAATAATATTAACATTATACATAAAAAAGCGCTGTCCGGCATATATTGCTTAAAATCGGCGGATTATGCAGGATACAAAAGAAGATATTTCTATGCATCATTGACGCGGCGTGTCCCGGGTTTGCGCGGCCGGACGGCGTATCATGCCCGGCCATATAATTGAGGCTTTCCCTGCACAGCCTTAAAATAGAAGGAGTTCCTTTATGCTCAATCCCAAACAAAATTTCATCGAAACAATTAAATCCGACGGGAAACCTGACAGGTTGGTCAAACAGTTTGAGGGCACCGTTTTTTTACCCGGCGATCCTGTGGGCAATTACGTAAGAGGCGAGCGCTATCAGGGGATGCCTCCGAAAAACGACCTCTGGGGGACTCAGATCATTTGGCCTGCCGATGTTGTGGCGGCGATGCCTCACGTTACCGGGGAGACGAAGGTTATCCGTGATATCACTTCCTGGCGCGATTTCACAAAAGTGCCCGATTTGGTCGCAAACTGCTCGGACCAGCAGCTGTGGATACCGTATCTTGAGCGGGTCGCCGGTGTTGACCGGGAGAACAATCTTGTCATGGCTTTCGCGCCTACGGGGCTTTTTGAGCGGCTCCACTTTTTGATGGGTTTCGAAGACATGTTCATCAACTTTCTCACCGAGGAGGAAGCGATGGCCGACCTTTGCGCCGCGATCGGGGAGTATCGTTACAACGGTATGAAGCTTATGGCCGACATTGCAAAACCCGACATAATTATGTCTCACGACGACTGGGGCAGCAAGACCAACCTTTTTGTCAGCCCTGATATTTGGCGCGAGTTTATCAAGCCCAATTATAAAAAAGCATACGGTTACCTGAAAGAAAACGGCGTTATTATCATGCACCACGCGGACTCCTTCCTGGAACAAATAATCGAGGACATGGTGGAACTGGGGATTGATATCTGGCAGGGCGCGCTTCCTCAAAACAACCTGAAAGCGATTCAAAAGCAATTAAACGGCCGCATGACCATTATGGGCGGTCTGGATGCCGCCGTTGTCGACCGCGAGGATTCAACCGAACAGGAAATCCGGGAACATGTCAGGGCAGTCTGCGCAGATTTAGCGCCCGGAGGGCACTTTATCCCGTGCATCACATACGGCGGGCCCGGCTGCATTTATCCGAAAAATGATGAATATATAGATGAAGCTATTGAAAGCTGCAACAGTGACATCTATAGGCCTTCATGAACTGACAGCCGCATTATGGCAAACCCATTCATATCGGTTACTTTCTCCGCTTGCACAAAACGATGAAATCGAATAATACATCAAGCATTATTGTATTTTTCGTTTCATAAATAAAAATGTAAAGGAAGGAAAGACAAATGAAAAAAGTAATTGCAATCGTACTGGCAATACTCATGACTCTCACCCTCTTCGCATGTGCAAAGTCAGAAACTCCAGCCGCTGATGCAGGCGCAGATACGCCCGCTTCAGCGCCCGCGTCTGCACCGGCGTCCGCGCCTGCAGATGCGCCTGCAGATGCGCCTGCAGATACACCCGCGGATGCGCCCGACGAAACCGTGGCAGACATTACCGTAAACGAAAATGATCTGGGATACTTCAATTCCGGCGTAGATCCGTTCTCAAGGGATAAGTACACGATCGTCTGGATGTATCCGAGAACGATGGCGCTGATGCAGAACATAGCCGACGTCCTCACCGGATGGGGCGAGAAGCTCAACTACGATCTGATTGCTTCAACAGGCGACGGCGACATCGACGTGTTTATCCAGCAGATGGAACTGTATGCCAATCAGGGCGTCGACGGCTTCCTGCTCAACTTTGACGTCAACTCAAGATTCCGTATAAAAGAAGTCGCGGATGACATTGGCATACCCTATATGTCGGTGCTCAACACCGTCAGAAGCGAAGAAGGCAGCTGCATCATTCCCTGTGTGACACTGGACGGCTATGCCCTGGGCCAGGTTATGATGGACTGGATGTATGAAAACCAGGAGACTTACTGGGGCGCGACACCCGACGCGGCCGAGGTTGGCTACATAGGTATCACATGGTCGCAGAACAAGGACCTGGATGACCGTTACCAAGCCTCCGCGGCAAAGTTCCTGGAATACTACCCCGGCAACGACGCCAATGTATTCTCCGGTGACGGCGTCGTCGGCAAGATGGACGCGCAAACCGGCTCCGACTTGACGGCGCCGATTATTTCGGGTAATCCCAATATCAAGTACTGGTACATAGTCGGCGTGCTCGAGCAGTATGCCCAGGGCGCCGCCTTGGCGGCCGAGGATCTCGGCGTAGGCGGCAACACAATGGCCACAACGGTCAACAGTGATGTTCTGACCGGAATGTGGGATACCGGTTATGACGGATGCTTTGTCTCCTGCGTAGCGGTTTCACCCGCCATGTATGCCGCGCCCTCGATTGCCGCGCTTCTCGCTATCATCGAAGGTACGGCAACATTCGAGACCCTGTGGACCTCCCGGCGCGCCCCCGGCGACCAATACACTGTTTACAACATGGATACGCAGGTCGTGACAAAGGAGACATACAAGGCGTACTTTGAAGGGATACAGGCTGCCATTGACAACACGCAGTGGTAATACAAGCAGACAAAGCACTGTTATATCATTAGAGTCATAAAAATTCCGTCAACGCTGAATAAATTGCGTAGTGGTGCATGCCTTTATTGCATGCATCACTGCGCAAGATGCGGTTATGCAAAATGTGGGGATTAATACAGGAGTTGATTTGGTGGAACATTCACTTGAATTTTGCAATATAGTCAAGTCGTTTCCAGGCGTCATGGCGCTCAAGGACATAAGCTTTCGTGCCGAGGGAGGCCGCGTTTGCGCCCTGATGGGTGAAAACGGAGCGGGAAAGAGCACGCTGCTTAAAATACTCAGCGGAGATTTCCGGCCGGATGAAGGCTGTTTAAAGATAAACGGCGAAGAGCAGCACTTCTCATCGCCGCATCAATCGATAAAAGCCAGCGTCAGCGTCATCTATCAGGAGCGCCAGCTGGTGCCCGCGCTGAATGTGATGGAAAACATTTTCCTTGATGACATGCCCGTGGGTAAATTCGGCTTTATCAACATGGCGGAGCTTCGCAGGAAAACGCAGGAAATACTCGACATGTTCGGGCTGCCGATTGAGCCGACGGACACCGTGGGCTGGCTGTCGGTTGCATATCAGCAGATGGTCGAGATTATGAAGGCGTACAGGCGCGACTCAAATATCATCGCATTTGACGAGCCGACAGCGCCGCTGACCGACAAGGAGATTTCCATCCTGTTTAAGCTGATCAGACAGCTTAAGCAAAAAGGGAAAGTAATCCTTTACGTGTCACACCGCCTGGCCGAAATATTTCAGATATCGGATGATATCGTCGTATTAAAAGACGGCAGCCTTGTGAAATCTCTCAGGACAGAGAACACAAATGAGGGAGAGCTTGTCAAGGCGATGGTCGGACGTGATATCGGCGATACATATGCCAATCTGAAGAGAAATGATAAGATCGGAGACGTCCTGCTCGAGGTCAGCAGCCTTGTGACGGATGACGTTGACGATGTCAGCTTTAAACTGCGAAAGGGCGAGGTGCTGGGTTTTGCGGGGCTGGTTGGCGCCGGACGGACGGAGGTCATGCGTGCGATTTTCGGCGCGGATCCGATACTGTCGGGCGAGATCAGGCTGGAGGGCAAGCCGGTTCGATTCAAATCGCCGAGCGAGGCTGTGGAAAACGGTATTGCGCTGTGCCCCGAGGACCGGAAGGAACAGGGTCTGGTGCTCAAACGGTCGATTTTCGAGAATGTCAGCATACCTGTGCTGAAGAAGGTCAAGAAGGGCGTGTTCCTCAACAAAAAGACGGAATATGATTTGGCGATGAACGCTGTCAAAAAATATTCGATCAAGACACCGACGGTGGAAAAGCAGGTTATGCAGCTTTCGGGCGGCAACCAGCAGAAAGTTATCCTCGGCCGCTGGACGTCGGAAAAAATGGCAACAAAGGTATTGATCCTGGACGAACCGACCAAGGGCATCGACGTCGGGACGAAAGCGGAAGTGTATCAGATGGTCTGTGATTTTGCCAAGCAGGGGATAGGCGTTATCTTTATTTCGTCCGAGCTGACGGAAGTGCTCAACGTCAGTGACAACATCATTGTCATGCATAACGGACATATTACCGGAACCGTCACACGGGAAGAGGCGACCGAAGAGCTCGTCCTTCAACTTGCCATGAAGGATTAGGGAGAGAAAGCATGGAGAAAACAAATAGGCTTAAGAAGATATTAACTTCTAAGGAATTTACCTTATTTATTTTACTCGTGGTAATTGTGGTTTTTTTCGGGATAGTATCGCCGAAGGGCGCGTTTTTAAAAACCAGAAACATCAGAAGCATCCTTGACTCGATGACAATATATACGCTTTTTGCAGTCGGCGGAGGATTGGTCATCATAAGCGGCAAGATCGATTTGTCACCGAGCTATGTCGGCGCGGTATGCGGCGTTTTGCTTGCAAAACTGCTCTTTGACGGAGTGCCCTGGTACCTTGTCGTGGTATTGTGCCTGTTTGTCGGAGCGGCATTTGGCATCTTAAACGCGGTGCTTATCAACGAATTCAATATACAAAGCTTTATCGCCACCCTTACGACCGGAACATTTATCGCGCAGGGTCTCGTGTATCTTATTCCGGCGGGAGAAACGTATCAAATTAAGGATCCCGTTGTCGTATGGTACAGTACGGGAAGAATTTTCGACTTTGTGCCGGTTACTATGATTATCTCAATAGCGATCATCATAATTTTCGGAATTGTTCTGGCGAAAACAAGATTTGGCAGGAGCGTATATCTCATCGGCGGCAACGCGAATGCCTCCCGACTTGCCGGCTTGAAGCCGAAGAGACTGTCCTACATCATCTTTGCTTACAGCGGCGCCCTTGGCGCGCTGGCCGGTATGCTCTACGCCGGACGGCTGAAATCAGGAAGCCTTGTCGGCACGGTTGACTACGGTTTTCCTGCCGTAACAGCGGCCATTCTCGGCGGTATCTCGCTTGGCGGCGGTTCGGGCAATATGCTGGGGTGCTTTCTGGGGCTTCTCATCATAAACGGCTTTAACAACGGATTGCTGGTTATGGGCGTCAAGCCTTACTGGCAGACCGTGGCATCGGGCGTTCTTCTGCTTATTGCCCTGACGCTCGACTACTTTTCGACCCGCGAGCGCAAGGTCAAGACAACGGCGAACGGTTAAGGAGGAATGGAAGCAATGATAAAAAACATTCTGGTCAAGAAAATAGTCAGAAATAAAAACTTCACATTAATCCTGACGCTGCTGGTTGTCCTGGCTACGTTCCAGATCATTAACAACAACTACCTTTCGCTCGGTAACATAAGAAGCATCTTAAACCAGGCGTTTGTTATGGGAACGCTTTCAGTAGGCATAGGCTGCCTTTTAATCTGCGGAAAAGCAGACCTGTCCTCGGGCGCTGTCGGAATGATGGGCGGGCTGATTGTAACATTCCTGATAAACTGGGGCGTTCCCTGGCCTCTTGCGCTGCTCATTACACTGTGTGCCGGCGCCTTTGCAGGCGCGCTCAATGCGTTTTTTACAAACGTACTGAATATCATGCCTTTTATAGCGACGCTGGGTGTGAGTACGGTATTGGCCGGATTCGGACAAGTCTTTACAAACGCGCAGGACATCCCTGTCGACAACAAATCATTCTGGACCCTCGGGACGACAAACTTTTTCAACCTTGTTCCGCTGCCTTTTCTTATCACGATGATACTTCTTCTAGTTTACGGTATCATCCTGACAAGAACGCGATTTGGACGGCAGGTATATATGACGGGCGGAAACGCCAGCGCGGCGCGCCTTGCCGGCATTAACCCGAAAAAGGTATCCACGATCCTTTACATAAACGGCGGCGTGATATCGAGTCTGGCAGGCATCCTGACGGCAGCCCGTATGCACATGGGTTCTCCGACTGCCGTTTTGTCTTTTAACCTTGACGCCATTACCGTGGCTGTCCTCGGCGGCATTTCATTTACGGGCGGCGCAGGCAATATGTCCGGCGTGTTTGTGGGCATCTTGCTTTTTAACAGCTTCAAAAACGGCCTTGTGATCGTCGGGCTTGACTCATATTATCAGATTGTCGCCAGCGGCGTTCTTTTAATGGCCGCGCTCATACTCGACTTTTACCGAGAAAAGTCCAGGCTGAAGGCGCTCAGGACTCATAAAAAGACGAATTGACATCTGCGTAAGGTCATGGTTTGTTGCCGTTTCCGCTTTCCCGGCTGCCTACACGCCGAAACCGTCGCGTGAAAACTCTGCTTTATCTTCGGCATCTGGCCGCAGGCCATGCAATATGGACCGTTCAGGAGCGGGCGCCCGTATCACGGCGCCTGCTTTTTTTTGGCCGCACTCGGGGCGGCCCCGCGTTCGCCGGCCCTCTGGGGCCGCGGCGACAGAATGCCGCAAAGTTCGGGCATAGTTACGCGGTTTTCATTCGTCACAAATAATCATGACAATACGCGCCGGAAATATAAACGGTGTACATAAAATCGGCGGCCGTGCGCGCCGGACGCCGGGAAAAACGGCCGTATACCCGCACCGCGGTCGATTTGCCTTATCATTTGTATAATGACACGTGTGCGCGACATACTGTGAGAGAAAAGTTCGCTCTCTCGAAGTCCGTATCCGGCCGTCCGAGTGACGTATATGACGCAGCAGACATTTAAGGAGGTATAAAATGAAAAAGGCAATATCCATTCTGATCGCGCTTCTGCTGATTTTCACCCTTTTCGCGTGCAACAAGCCGGCAGAGCCGGAGACTTCCCCCGGGGAAACAAGCGCGGCGCCGAGCGTACAGCCGAGCGCGCCGCAGGAAACCGCCGCGCCGGAATCGCAGGCGCCTGGAACGAGCGGACCCGTTGACGTTTCGGCAAACGAGGACGCGATCGGCTTCTTCCCCAGCGGCGTCGATCCGTATTCAAGAGACACGTATGAGATCGTGTTCGCGTATCCGAGAAACATGACGCTCATGCAGAACCTGACCGACCGGCTTGAGGAATTCTCCGAGAAGCTCAATTACAATCTCACGACGACGACCGGCGACGGCGACATCGACATCTATCTGCAGAACATCGAGGTCATGGCGGCCAAGACCGACGGCTTTATCACAAACCCCGACCCCGCCACGAGCGAACGCATCGTCGAGGTTCTCAACGAGACGGGCGCGAAGTATATGATCATGCTCAACTCCGTGCGCGACGAGAACGGCAAGGCCCTTCTCCCGTGCGCGACGCTCGACGGGTTCGCTTCCGGCGAAGCGGAGGTCCAGTGGCTGTACGACAACTGCAAGACCTATTGGGGCGAAATCGACACCTCCAAGATCGGCCTGCTGAACATCAACTGGTCGGCAAACGTGGACCTGGCCTCGCGGTTCGACGGCGCACTGGCGAAGTTTAAGGAAATCCTGCCGGACAACGACGCGATATTCGACTGCGACGGCGTCACGGGCAAGATGGACGCCGAGACCGGCTACAACATGACGACGCCGATCTTCTCGGCGAATCCCGACGTCGAGTACTGGTTTGTGACCTCCGCTCTTGAAATGTATGCGCACGGCGCGGCCCGCGCAGCCGAGTCCCTCAATATCGACGACAGAGTCCTCATCACGTGCGTCGGCAGCGACATCCTCCGCGAAGAGTGGGACAACGGGTACGAGGGCTGCTGGGTCTCCTGCGTGGCCGTCTCCGACTATCTCTATGTCGCGCCGACGATCAGCGCGCTCGTCGCCCTGCTCGACGGCACGGCGACGCCCGAGAGCCTCTGGCAGAGCAAGAGGGGTCCCGACGAGAATTACACCATTTACTATATCCGCAACGAGATCGTCACGAAGGACACCTATCAGGCCTATTACGACGGCATCCAGGCGGCGGTAGACGCCATATAGAACGATCCACCCGCTAACGCATGCGGCCAGGCACATTGTACTGCTTGGCCTGAGCAGGCGCCCGTATTACGGCGCCTGCTTTTTTTGGGGCCGCCCCTCGGGGCGGCCCCGCGTTCGTCCGGCCCTCTGCGGCCGCGGCGACAGATATTCCCGTAAATCGCGGGCATAGTTGTGGACAACCGTTCATAGGATGAATCAGCAGGCAAGCCGGACAAACTTAGCGCGGCGCTCATCGTTTCTTCAGCTTTATACGGGAAGGATAAAACATGAACGTAGATCTGATCTTTAAAATCGCGGCGATCGGGATTCTTGTGACGGTACTCAATCTCCTGCTGTCCAACTCCAAAAGGGAGGAACAGGCGCTGATGACGACGATCGCGGGTCTCGTCGTCGTGCTGATCATCATCGTGCAGGAGATCAACGGCCTGTTCGACACGATCAAGACCCTGTTTGGCTTTTAAATATGGCTGTTTTGATCAAGATCGCCGCCGTCGCCGTGGCCGGGGCGATACTGACGCTTGTCCTTAAAAAAAACAGCCCGGAGATGGCGCTCCTGCTCACCCTCTCGCTGGCGCTTGTCGCCGTCGCGCTCGCGTTCGACGTCATCACGGGCGTCACGGACTTTTTAAAGACGCTCTCCGACATGGCGCAGATATCGCCGGCCATCCTGTCGATCGTTCTGAAGACCGTCGGGATCTCCATCGTCACGAAGCTGGCCGCCGATGTTTGCCGGGACGCCGGGCAGACGAGCGTGGCCTCCGGCGTGGAGCTGACCGGCGCGTTCACGGCGCTTTACCTGTCGCTGCCGCTTTTCAAAACCGTCGTCGGCATGATCGATTCACTGGCCTGACGCGCCGGACGACCGGACAAGCTGGAGTTTACGAATGAAACGGATACGGATGATCATACTGTTCGGGCTGCTCGCGTTTTTGCTTCTCCCGACGGCGCTGGCGATCGAGCCCGAGCCGCCGAAGGTGACGAATACGCTGACGTCTGACGACATTTTGGACAGCCAGTCCGAGGCGCTTGAGACGGACGAGCTCGAGGACGCGCTGCCAGAAGAGGCCGGCGAGACGCTCGACGGCCTGCAGGTGACGGACAGCCTGAACTTTGAAAGCGGCCTGCAGAAGCTCTACAAGAGCATCGAATCACATTTCGGCGACATTCTGACGGGCGGGCTCAAGAGCGCCGCCGTGATCCTGATGATCGCGATATTCACCTCGACGGTGAACGCCGCCTTCGAGGGCGGCGCGAAATACGCGATCCTGGCGGGCGTCATGGGCATCGCGGCCGTCAGCGTCTTCAACATCAGCACGTTCATCGGGCTCGGCAGCAAGACGCTCGACGACATGAACACCTTTTCAAAGATGCTGCTGCCGACGCTCACGGCAGCGGCGGTCGCGGGGGGCGCGGTGACGTCGGCCGCCGCGAAGTACGCCGCGACGACGCTGTTCATGGACGTGCTGATGACGATCTCCAAAAACGTCGTCGTCCCGCTCATCTACGCCTATACGGCCACGAGCATCGCGGAGGCCGCCTTCGGCGGCGACGGCCTGACCGGCGCGTCGAACCTGCTCAAGTGGATGACAAGGACTCTCATGACCGTCATGATGCTGGTGTTTGTGGCCTACCTCACGCTCACGGGCGTTATCTCCGGCGCCACCGACGCCGTGACGGCGAAAGCCCTCAAGACGACCATCTCGACCGTCCTGCCCATTGTGGGCAGCATCATCTCCGACGCGGCCGACACGGTGCTGGCCGGGGCCAACATCCTGAAAAACGCCGTCGGCATCTTCGGACTTCTGGCGGTGGCGGCCATGTGCATCGTGCCGTTTTTGCGACTCGGCGTGAACTATCTGCTGTACAAGGCGGCCTCGGGACTCGCGGGCGCCGTCGCGGACTCCCGGATCTCCAAGCTCGTGGGC
>CAYMLM010000052.1:0-14760 GCA_964391385.1 uncultured Papillibacter sp. | reverse complement strand
GCATGATTGGCGTTTTCAAAGGGCGTTTAAACGCCTGTTTACGGTTCGTTAAAACGCTCTTAAACGATCGGTGCGGGACTGCTCAGCGTTCCATTAAAATGCTTTTTTAAAGCGTTTTAATGGTTTTCTAAACAAAAAGAGAAAGCCCGATCAATCGATCGAGCTCAAAAAACCGAAGGCCTGTTTAATCCGTTAAAATCGGTTTAAACAGGCCTTTTTTTGCCGTTTTTCGCAGTTAGCGCGATAATTATTTGCAATTTGCGTGGCAAGCTACAGTTAAACCTCTAGTCCTTGCGTTTGAGCTTTTCCTTTGTGCCGTCCGGACGCACGATAAAAGTGTTGTCGAGCGTGTTGACGAGCGAAGCGCGGAACGCCGCCACGTACTCCTCCCGCAGCGCCTTTTGCAGCGCCTTCTCCTCCTCCGTCAGGCCGCGGGTTTTAGACTTTCGCGCCAGCTCGTTGATTTTGTCGATCTTGTCCTGTTCCATGCGCTCCCGAACCTCCTTTTTAAAACGTCAGGCTGCCCGGCGTCCGGGGATACGGGATGGTGTCCCGGATATTGCCGACGCCGGTCAGGTACATGAGAAGCCGTTCGAGGCCGACTCCGAAGCCGGCATGCTTGACGCTGCCGAACCTGCGCAGGTCGGTATACCACGTCAGCGCCTCGGAGGGGATGCCCATCTCCTCCATGCGCCCGGCAAGAACGTCGCGGCGCTCCTCGCGCTGGGAGCCGCCGATGAGCTCCCCGACGCCGGGCACAAGCAGGTCGCACGCCGCAACGGTCTTCCCGTCGTCGTTGAGCCGCATATAAAACGCTTTGATATCCTTCGGGTAATCCGTGATGAAAACGGGCCCGCCGGCGATGTGCTCGCAGAGATACCGTTCGTGCTCCGTTTTCAGGTCGCCGCCCCACCGCACGGGATACTGAAACTGCGCGCCCGACTTTTCAAGCCGGCTGACGGCCTGCGTATAGGTGATCGCCTTGAATCCCGTATCGGCAACCTTTTGCAGCCGGTCAAGCAGCGTGTGCTCCCGGTCTATAAGATCGTTGAAAAATTTCAGTTCCGCGGGGCATTTTTCAAGGACCGTCCGGATGCAGCGCCGGATGAGCGCCTCCATGACGGCCATATCGTCCTCGAGGTCGCAAAAGGCCATCTCCGGCTCGATCATCCAAAACTCGCTCATATGCGTCGTCGTATTGGAATTTTCGGCCCGGAACGTGGGACCGAAGGTATAGACCCTGCCCAGGCCAAGCGCAAAGGGCTCGACATGCAGCTGGCCGGAAACGGTCAGACACGCGCGCCTGCCGAAAAAATCACGGGCCCAGTCGCCGTCCCCGCGCGTCGTGACCGTGAACACCTCTCCGGCGCCCTCGGCGTCGTTGCCCGTGATGATGGGCGAGGCAATATAGACAAATCCGTTTGACTGCAGGAAGTCGTGTATGGCGGCCGACACGACCGAACGGACTCTGAACATGGCGGAAAACGTATTTGTCCGCACCCGAAGGTGCGGCACCTCTCTCAGAAACTCCAGGGAATGCCTCTTTTTCTGCATCGGATAATCGCTGTCACAGCCGCCCAGGAGCGTGATCTCCCGCGCCCTTATTTCAAAGGGCTGCTTTAAATCCGGCGTGAGCGTAAAGACGCCCGACACCTCGACGGCCGAGCCGGTGACCAGTCTGGAGGCCGATTTGAGCTCCGGGCCCGAGTCCATGTCGTAGACGACCTGGCAGCCGGAAAAGGCCGAACCGTCGTTGAGCTCAATGAAACCGACATGCCCGTTGTTCCGGTTCGTGCGAACCCAGCCGGCGGCCCGCACGTCCCGGCCGGAAGCGTCAGGCTCCGCCTGCATTTCATAAAGTTTCGAAATCAGCGTGTATCTGTCCTGGATCATAACGGTTACCCCTTTTGAACGCGTGCGGCGGCGCTTGATGCGCCGCGTCCGATCGCCGTATGAAAGTATAAAATAAACTGCCGGGATATTCAACCAAAACGTTGGCCAAGCGTCAATACGGCCGTGCCGCGAATATCATGATATATGGTTTATAAAGCCGGGATTCAGCCACTTCGTGGCAGCCAGAAAGGATGATAATATTGACTATATACGTTGTAAAACGGGGCGACTCGATTTATGCCGTTGCTCAAAAGTACGGCGTAACGGTTGACGCGCTGATTTACGATAACCAGATATCGGACCCGCAGAGACTTGTCGAGGGGCAGGCGCTCTTTATCCCCGTGACGCGCGTGGAGTACCGGGTGAGGCCCGGAGACAGCCTGTATTCGATCGCGCGCAGCTACAATACAAGCGTTGAGGCCATATTGAGGGCCAATCCGTCGCTGACGAGCCGTTCAAGATTATTCCCGGGGCAGGTCGTCGTCATTCCCTTCCCGAACGAGGCGCTCGGCGACGCCAGCGTCAATGGTTTCACCATCACGACACCGGCAACGACCCTGAACGAAACGCTGCCGTATCTTACATATATCAGCGTTTTCTCCTGGCAGGCCGACGCTGCCGGCGGGATTACGCCGATCAGCGACGACGCGGTCCGCGCGGCAGCGCGGTCCCAGAATGTCGCGCCGCTCATGACGGTGACGAATATCGAGCCGGGCGGCGGTTTTTCCAGCGATATCGCCCACGCGGTTTTGACGAACGCAGCTGCGCAGGATGCGCTGCTGACGAATATTGCGGCCGCGATGCGCCAGAGAAATTACTACGGCGTCATTTTCGATTTAGAGTACATCTACCCCTACGACAGGGAAAGCTACAATCAGTTCCTGCGCCGGGCCGTACAGATGCTGCACGCGCAGGGATTTATCGTCATGACGGCGATCGCCCCCAAGCTCTCCGCGACGCAGACGGGGACGCTCTACGAGGCGCATGACTATCCCGCTCAGGGGGAGATTGTGGACTACATCATCATCATGACTTACGAATGGGGTTACCTGTACGGGCCCGCCATGGCGGTGGCGCCCATCGATCAGGTAAGACGGGTGCTCGATTATGCCGTTTCCGTCATCCCCTCGGGCAAAATTCTCATGGGCATGCCCAACTACGGTTACGACTGGACGCTGCCGTTCGTCCAGGGCAGCGCGGCCGACCCGCTGTCCAATACGGAAGCGGTACAGCTGGCCTCCGACGTGGGCGCCGTCATCCAGTACGACGAAAAATCGCAGGCGCCGTTTTTCAACTATTACGACCGCGCCGGCCGGCGGCATGAGGTCTGGTTTGACGACGCCAGGAGCATCCGGGCCCGGCTGCGGCTGATCAGCGAGTACAATCTGGCGGGACTGAGCTACTGGACGATCGACGATTTGTTCCGCACGCAGTTTCTTGTCCTCGAATCCATGTACAATATCAACAAGGTACTGTGACGACAACGAAAACGCCGGCCGCTCAACGGCTGGCGTTTGTTTGTCCTTTCACTGCGCGGCGGGAAGCGTCACGCTGAATGTCGTGCGCCCGGCGCCGCTCGCGGCGCCGATTTTTCCGCCGTGGCTGTAAACGATGTTTTCGGCGATGGCAAGGCCCAGACCGTACCCGCCGTCGCTTCTGGCTTTGTCCCGGCGGTAGAAACGCTCGAACACCAGGGACAGCTCCGCTTCGGGAATTGTTTCACTGTCGTTCGTAACGTCCAGACAGACCTCGGCTTTCCCCGCGGGACGGCTGAGCGCAACGGTAACGAGGCCTGCCGGCGGAGAGTATTTACAGGCGTTGTCGAGAATGATCTCCGTCAGCTGGCGCAGCCGGACCGCGTCGCCGCGGACGGACAGCCCGCCTTGGAGGCTGTATTCAAAGCGTTTGCCCGCGTCGAATAAGATCGGTTCAAAGCAGAGCACGGCATGGTTCACAAGCGCGCTGAAATCAAGTATTTCGAAAGGGGCTGTGTTTTCCGCGCCGTCGGCGCGGGCCAGCTGAAGCAGGCCGTCCACAAGCGTTTTCATATGCTTGGCCTCTTCCAGGATGTTCTCACACCTCAGGCGTGTTTTTTCGTCCCCGATCCGCCCGCCCCCGATGAGCATCTCAATGTTGGACAACACCACGGTGAGCGGCGTTTTCAGCTCGTGCGAAGCGTCGGCGACGAACTGGCGCTGTGTGTTCCACGCCTTTTCGACAGGCCGCACGATCCAGCGGGCGAGCAGGACGCTTGCGCCGAAGAAGACAAGCAGCGTCGCAAGGCCGATCAGCCCGGAGGTCAGAACCAAATTCTCGATCACGCTCTTCTCCGTCGATACGTCGACGAAGGCCAGGCGGACCGAACCGGACGGCGTTCGCTGTATCATGAAGCGAAGGCTGTAGCCGCGCAGCAGGCCGGTCCCGTCTCCCGTCTCCAACGCCTGCTTGACAATGTCGGCCATGTCGCTTTCCGGCAGATTAAAAATTTGATTCGACGCGGATTCAATATCGCCGTTTTCATCCGCTGTAACGGTGAGAACGGGTACGCGCCGGTCGCCCGACTTGTCGCCGGGAGACGGCATGTCCATGCCTTTCAGGGCGGCGTCCAGGGTAAATTCGGCCTGACGGAGCATGTTGCGCGACGTAGAGGCCAAAATCCCGATAAAGGCCGCCAGCATAAGCGCGGTTACGACGGACATGATGACGAGGATAAATTTCCTCCGCAGTTTTCGGATCAACCGTCCGACACCTCCAGATGATAGCCGACCCGGCGCACGACGGTGACGGCCACCCGCGATTTCAAAAATGCCAGCTTCTTGCGCAGAAACGACATGTAAGCCTCGACGTTGTTGTCGTCCGCGTCGGAGTCGTAGCCCCAGACCTTCAGGAGGATGGTCTCCTTGGACAGGATGTTTTCGCCGTTTAAAATGAGAAGCTGCATGATGGCCTGCTCCTTGAAGCTCAGGCGGACCGACCGCGCGCCGCATTTGAGCTCGCAGGTGGACGGCTGGAGCGCAACATCGCCGTATGTCAGCGCTTTGGGCAGGAGTTCGCTGCGGCGCCGCAGGACGGACCGCAGGCAGGCAGAGAACTCCGCCACCTCGAAGGGCTTGGTCAGATAATAGTCCGCGCCGGAGTCGAGCCCCTTCACACGGTCCTCCAGGTCGGCTCTCGCTGTGAGCATCAGGACGGGCGTATGAATCCCAGCGCCGCGCAGACGGCGCAGGAGCTCGAACCCGTCGATTTTCGGCAGCATGACATCCAGAACGATCGCGTCGTAGATCCCGGACAAGGCGTTGTCGAGCCCGCTCTCGCCGTCAAAGGAAACATCGGCGATATCGTTTTCCCCCGAAATAATATCGGCCAGGGTATTTGCGAGTCTGACCTCGTCCTCGATGATAAGAATCCGCATTTGAATGCCTCCTGTCGGCTCATGACCGGAGCGGACGCCCGGCGTTTATTATTTTATACACGCAAGCTTAACCGAGTCTGAAAAATGAGCTTGCCGGGTTTTAAAGTTTCTTAACAAAACCTGGGCGATTTTTCAGCTTGGTTTAAGCCGGGAAGTTTACGATCTCCGTATTCCAGCATAACAGGGGGTCGCATCCGATGGGCAAAATCTCTGAATCCGAGTCCATTATACTGCCGAACGTACCGGCCGCAAGCGGGGAACAGCCTGCGCCGGGGGTTCCCGCCCGGAAACGCCGGGATAAATCCGGCAAACAGCCGTTCAAACGGAAGAAAAAAAGCAGACTGCGCACGGCTTTTCTGCTTGCTGTCGCCGTCCTTGTGCTCGGCGGCGGCGGATTCGGCGTCTACAGGCTTTTTTTCTACGAGGCGCCTGTCCAGATCGTGACCGGCACGACCGTCCGGGACTCGATCACGACCGTCATCGAGGGCTCGGCCGTGACGTCGCCGACGTCGTTCCAGATGCTGACGATTCCGGCCGACGGCACCGTTGAGGACGTTTTTGTCAGCCAGGGGGACGCGGTCGAGGTCGGAGACCCCCTCTATCAGCTGGATACGGAAAACGTCGAGGAGGACATCGCCGCCGCGGAAGCGACCATCGCCGATTATGAAGACCAGCTTGCCGAGCTGTATGAGTGCGTCGGCAACCTGACGGTCACGGCGCCGTTCGGCGGTAAGGTGACGGATGTTCTCGTGGAGGACGGCGATGAAGTCGGAGCCAATACGGTGCTTGCAACGCTTGTGGACGAAAGCCGGATGCGGCTGGAGCTCTACTGCAGCGTCGTCTATAAGGACGCTGTCGCGGCCGGCATGAGCGCGGGAGTATCCATACCGCAATACATGACGGAACTGACCGGAACGGTCGAGAGCGTCAAAGACGTCAGCTATATAACGCCCGAGGGCGCGGAATGCTTCAAGGTCACCGTCGTTCTGGACAATCCAGGCAGTCTCCGGGAAGGCCTCGAGGCCTCGGCGACGATTGACGCAAACGGCCTGCAGGTGCGGCCGTCCGACGCCGGCACGCTCGAGGCCTGGCAGACAAAGACGGTCACGGCGAAGGTGAGCGGGACCGTGACGCTTCGCAATCTGGAGGAAGCGCTCGTCGTAAGCTCCGGCCAGGTACTGGCCGTGATTGAAAACGACAGCTACGACAGCCAGATCAGCACGCTGGAGAAGAAAATCGAAGCGGCCGGCTTAAGTCTCGAGGATCTGAAAGAAACGCTGGAAGAGTGCTCGGCGACGGCCGAGGTGGCCGGGACGGTCATCTTCGTCCGGATTGCGGCGGGGGACGAGGTTGCGGCCGGTACGTCGTGCATGGCCGTTTACAATATCGAAACGATGGAAATCGAAGCGGATATCAATGAAATTCAAAACGAGTATATCAAATTAGGTATGGAGGTGACAATAACAAAATCGGGCGCGAGCTCGGACCAGACGTTTAAGGGCACCGTAACGGAAGTGAGCCTTGAGGCGACGGCGTCAAACGGCGTGGCGTATTTCCCCACGACCATAACGATTGCCAGCGACGGAGCGCTTTCCGCCGGCGTGTATGTTACCTATGCGATCACAGCCGCGCAGGCTGAAAACGCGGTCCTTGCGCCGGCTGCTGCCGTAAAAATCACGACGGCGGGGCCGTGCCTGTTCATACAGTCAGATACCGAGCCGGAAAACGCCGTCGACCTGGGCGGGAGCATCGATGTGCCCGCAGGTTTTTATGCCGTTCCCGTCGAGACGGGCATGACAAGCAACAATTATGTGCAGATCATCAGCGGCGTCGGCGAAGGGGCAACCGTTTTCGTACAGTATGTATCGAGCGGGAGCGGCGTTGCGGGCAGCGACCAGACGTCCCAGACATCGGAGAACCCCTTTGGGAGTCAAAACGGATTCCCCGGTCCTCCGGGCGACTTCTCCGGCGGCAGTTCGGGCGGTTTCTCCGGCGGAGGAGGCTTCCCGGGCGGCGGCCCGATGGGCTGAGGTGACGGCATGCTGATTCAAGTACAGGATGTATATAAAATATATGCCGAAGGGCATGAAAACGAGGTCCGCGCCTTAAACGGCATCGACCTGGATATCGACTGCGGCGAGTACGTTTCGATCATCGGCGCTTCCGGTTCCGGCAAGTCGACGCTGATGAACATCCTCGGCTGCCTGGATATCCCCACTCGGGGGGATTATTATCTCGACGATGTCAGCGTCAGGGAGCTGACGGACAGCGACCAGTCGAAAATCCGCAGCAGAAAGGTCGGGTTTGTTTTTCAGGGCTATAACCTGATCCCGACGCTCACCGCTTTGGAGAATGTCGAACTGCCCCTCGTCTATCAGGGCGTCTCAGCGTCACGACGAAAGAAGGCCGCCATGGAAGCGCTGGAACGCGTCGGACTATCGGACCGCTGCGAGCACCGTCCGGCTGAAATGTCCGGCGGCCAGCAGCAGCGCGCCGCCATTGCCAGAGCGATCGCGACGAAAGCGCCCATCCTGATGGCCGACGAGCCGACCGGCGCGCTCGATTCGGCGACCGGCGCGCAGATCATGGATATCCTGTCCGAGCTCAACAGATGCGGCAGCACGGTCATCCTGATCACGCACGACATGGCCATCTCCCGGCGGGCCGACAGAATCGTACAGCTCAAAGACGGCGTGATCGTCAGCGACAGCCCGAAGGAGGCGCTCGCGGAATGAATTTGACGCAGTCTTTCCGGATGGCGCTCGCGACGATCCGCATAAACAAGGTCCGCTCGTTCCTGACGATGCTGGGGATCATCATCGGCGTCACCGCCGTCATCGCGCTGGTTTCCCTCATGCAGGGCTATAACGCCGACATCACGCAGTATTATGAAAAGCTGGGCGTCAACAAGATCACGGTGTCGGCCTCGCTCTATCAGGTTTATGATTCCGTGAAGCTGACGGCGGCGCTTGAAAGCTATGTTTTAAGCGACATCGGCGACCTGGCGACCGGCATGACGCCGTCCGTTGAGACTTCCGGCACGCTTTCCCACAGGACCGGGTCCCTCGATACATCCTCCGTGCACATGGGCAGCGAGCAGTTTTCCGTCTGCAACAATTTTGACATCGAAGACGGGCGCGACCTTGCGTATCTCGATATTGACAACGCAAGCCATGTCTGCGTCATCGGCAGCTATGTGGCGGAGACGCTTTTCGGCTATCGGGAACCCGTCGGCGAGACCCTTTACTTCAACGCCTTTCCGCTGGAAGTCGTGGGCGTCTACTATGAAAAAGACGGCTCGACAGAATCTTCCATGGATGATATGATAGTCCTGCCGTATACGCTCAGCGCGGAGATTCTCGGGAGCGTCGCGGTATCGAGCTATACCGTCAAAGCGGCTGACGCCACGGTGATGGACACGCTGTACGACAGCCTGGACGCGTTTTTGGAGGGCGAGATTGACGATTACACAGGTACGTACTCGCTGACGAATGAAAACACGCAGCTGGAGGAAAGCGACGAGGAGACGGCGTCCATTTCGCTCGTGCTCGGCGCGGTCGCCAGCATCGCGCTTTTAGTCGGCGGCATCGGCATCATGAACATCATGCTCGTCACCGTCACGGAGCGCACGCGGGAGATCGGCATCCGGAAGGCCATCGGGGCCAGCCGCCGCGCGATCATCACCCAGTTTCTGATCGAGTCCGGCGTGCTGTCCGCTCTGGGCGGGCTCCTCGGCATCGTGCTGGGCTTTGTCATCACGGTCATCGTCGGCAAAGCCATGTACGACATGGTATTGGTCCCGAATACGTTTATGGTGCTCGCCTCGTTTTTCTTTTCGATCGGCATCGGCATAGGCTTCGGTCTGTACCCGGCGATCAAGGCCTCGGCGCTCGCGCCTGTGGAGGCGCTGCGCGCGGAATAGCCATACAACATTCAGCAAGGAGACGAAGTCAATGAAAAAGCTTCTGACGATACTGCTCGCCGCGGCGCTCTGTCTGTCCGGCTTCATATTTGCGGCGCCCCGGGCGTCCGCCCTCGCGCAAGACGAGACGAACAAGGCCGCGGCCGTCTTAAATATGATGGGCGCGATCGAGGGCGACGGAAGCGGTTCGCTCGGCCTTGAGAGCACGCTGACGCGGGCTCAGTTCTGCAAGATCGCCATTGTGGTCATGGGCCACAGCGCCAAGGTCCCGCAGTACGCAGGCTATACGATCTTTCCGGACGTGCTCTCGACGGACTAGGAGGCCGGCTACGTCAACGCCGCCGTCCGCTACGCCGGGATCATGTCCGGCTACGCCGACGGCACGTTCCGGCCGGACGAGCTCGTCACATACGCGCAGGCGGTGACGGTGCTGGTCCGGATGCTTGGATATACGGACAGCGACGTCGGCGCCCGCTGGCCCGACGGGTATCTGGAGAAGGCGGAGGAGCTCGGCCTGACGGAAGGCTTGTCGCCGGCTTCGGGCGGGAGTCTGACGAAAGGGCAGATGGCGGTCCTGTTTACCCGCATGCTGAACACGGAGGTCAACGGTTCGGCCCAGACCTTTATGGAAACCATTCCCGGCGTGACCGTCGTCAAGAACGTTTTTTTGGTCTCTGCCAGCGCCGAGACCGACGCGGGCGTGTCCGGCGCGGTGAAGGTCGCCGGGGCATCGGGCGGCACATACCTCCCGGTGAACGGCGTGCCCGACGCGCTGCTGGGGACCTACGGTTCGCTCGTCCTCAATTCCGCCGGGAAAGCGCTGACCTTTGTACCGGCGAAAAGCGGCACGACGGTCGTTTCCACGGTCAAAAGCGCCGAAGCCGGCTATATCGAGTGCGCAAACGGCATGCAGATATCCATGACGTCGTCAACCGTTTTTTTCCTTGACGGCGAGACGGCCAGCTTCGCGACGGAATGGATCAACATAACGAGCGGTATGCTTGTGTCGGCCTACTATAACGAGGGAGGGACGGCCGCTTTCGTCCTGGTCGCGTCGGCGTCCTCCGCGGCCGAATCGATCATCGTCGTCACAAACGACACCTACTCTCTGCCGGCCGGCGCGAGCGTGTACATAAACGGCACGGAGGCCTCGGCAGCCGATATTGTCAAATATGATATCATCGAGTATGACGAGGATTTCAATGTATATAACGTCACTCGAAAGCATATAACGGGCCGGTATGAGAGCGCGTCGCCAAACGCGTCCAGGCCGGACGCCGTGCAGGTGCTCGGCGTCGAGTTCGGGCTGCTGGAGAGCGCTGTCTCGTCGGCCATGAAGTATGACATCGGCGATATGGTCATGCTGCTGCTGACCTCCGACAACAAGGTGGCCGACGTGGTTTCCCTTTACGGGACCAATATCAATTACGGCGTTGTAAAAAGCATCTCTTCCGCTTCGGCCACCGTGGAGCTTTTAAACGGCATTACCGTGTCCGGCAGTCTCGAGGACGGCGATGCCGACTACGTCACGGGACAGCTTGTCGGCGTCGTTTCCGGCACGACGGGGAGCCTCAATCTCGTCGGCTTTACCAAAACGAACTATTACAAGACCCTGAATATCTCGGACGGCACGTTCGGCAGTTACACGCTTTCAAAGGTCATCCGTGTTTTCGACTGCGTGGGGGACAGCATGGCGGAGATTTCGCTGTCCGATATCCCGACGAACACTGTCGGCGCTTCCAATGTGCTTTATATCGCCTTCGACTGGTCGGACAAAATAAATCTCATGATCCTGGGCGACGTGACGGGCGACGCGTACACCTATGGTTTTATTAAAAACAGCGAAGTGACGCAGTCCTCCGGCGGCATGTCCGCTTCGAACGCGGCCACAAGCGTCACGAATTCAAACGGTACGACGGCGGCCGTCATCGGGTCGACGGGGCTGAACAACAACGCGGTCGCCGGGATTGCCAGAACGGGCGACGGCCATCTGGCCGGATTCGTAACGCTGGCTTCCATTGCGGGCATCGGCCGGGACGTCTTTGAGGAGAGCTCGGACGGGACGATGTACGTCAGGACCGACAAAGGGCTGTTCCGCGTATCCGACGACGTGCAGGTCTACTTAAACCGCACGTCCGGGTGGACGACGCTTGAAAACGCGCGCGCCGTGTCCGACAACCTGACGGTCTATTATGACAGGACCTTGGCTACCGGCGGAAAAATCCGGTTCATCATAGTTTATTGACTTGGTTATACAAAAGAACGGGAGGCCGCGCCGTCGCCGGCGCGTCCCGTTCTTTTGCTATATATTGTGTTATTATCGTCGAAGCCTTGCGAAAAATACAAAATCGTGTGTTTTGACTTGTCATTTTGACGGAGGGCATATATAATTCATTGAGAAATGTAAAAATCTGAAGCGGCACAAATCAGCAAGAAAGGAATCTCGTGTATGGCATGGTTTCAGGTCAGCTTCTTTTCCGAATGTCTGCAGAGGTCGGTCCCGCTCCATGTCCTGGTGCCGGCCGATCTCATCGGCCCGCCGGAGCTGCTCGTCCGGACGGAGAAATTCAGAACGCTCTATCTCCTGCACGGATATTTCGGCAATTGCAGCGACTGGCTGCTGGGCGGCAGGGTGCAGGAGCTATCCCAGCAGTTTTCGCTCGCCGTTGTCATGATGTCCGGCGACAACGGCTTTTACGTCGATCCGCCGAGGTCGGGCATCCGGGGAAGCCAGTTCATCGGGCGAGAGCTGGTCGACTTTACTCGGAAGCTCTTCCCGCTGTCGGACAGGCGGGAGGATACGATCCTCGGCGGCCTGTCCATGGGCGGTTACGGCGCGCTCTACAACGCGATGAAACACAGCGAGGTCTTTGGGCACGCCATCGCCCTGAGCGCCCCCATCGGGCTCGAACGTATATTGGACCCCGACAGTGAGCCGCCCGAAATGGGGCTGCACCCTGGTTACTTTGAAGCGCTGCACGGCGACCTGACAACGATCACGGAAACGGACCGGAATCTGGAGCTTTTGGCCCGGACACTGCTCAAATCGGGACGCGCCCTGCCCGACCTGTACGTGGCCTGCGGATATAACGACAGGCTCGCGGAGGACAGCCGGAAATTCTGCGCGGCGCTCAAAGCCATCGGTTTTCCGTACGTTTACGAGGAGGGGCCGGGGACGCATGAGTGGCCCTTCTGGAATGAATACCTGTATCGCGGCCTGTGTCGCGCCATCCCGGACGGGCCGGTCATCCTTCCGAACCCGTTCTGGGTCGATTACGAGCCCATAAGAGAGGGGGACATCTAGATGGCGCTCATCCAGGCAAATTTCACGTCGCTGTGCCTCAAGCGCACGGTTCCGTTCAACGCCATCCTCCCAGCAGACCAGATGTCGTCGCTGTACATGCCCGCCCGGCTGCCGCTGAAGACGTTTTATATCCTCCACGGGTACACGGGCAGCTGCACGGAGTGGTTTTTAAATTCGGAGCTCGGCGACCTGTCGGCAAAGTATGGCCTGGCCTTTATTATGCCGGACGCGGAAAACCATTTCTATGTCGACGATCATAAGCGGCGCGACCTGTACGGCGAATTTATCGGACGCGAGCTGGTCGACTTTACGCGCCGGGTATTCCCGCTGTCGCGCGAGGCGGGGGACACGATCATCGGCGGCGTTTCCATGGGCGGCTACGGGGCGCTGCGAAACGGCCTGAAATACAGCGACGTGTTCGGGCATGTCATCGCGATCAGTCCGGCGATCATCACGCAGGAGCTCCGCGCGGCCACCGACGAGCCGAATCACGTCGGCGCGACGCGCGGCTTCTACGAATCGGTGTTCGGCGACTTGGACAAAGCCGCTGAAAGCGACGTCGACCTGCACTGGCTGGTCAACCGCCTGCACGAAAAGGGCGGGAAATTCCCGGATATCTATATCGCCTGCGGTTACAACGATATGCTCATATACGAAAGCCGGCGTCTGGACGGGCACCTCAACGCGCTGGGTATCCCGCATGCCTACGAGGAGGGCCACGGCACGCACGACTACGAGTTTTTCAACGCCTATCTGCGCCATGCGCTCGACAGGCTGAACCTGGACACGCCGCAGGCGCTGCCGAATCCGTTCTGGGTCAACCGGTAGCGAGCGCGCTTCCGGAACCGGTAAAGCATGAGTATTCCCCCGCCGCCGGCGGGGGAAATCTGCCATAGCCTGTCTGCCGCTCGGATTTCAGAGCGGTATAATCTGACAGGCCGGGAAGAAAAAAGTGTTGTATGGCCGCTCACGACGTGTTATAATTATAAAGATAGGCAAAAGGAGTTGATGTTCATGGCTGTGCGTCATCTCATCAGCATCGAGGACATCTCCGTTGAGTGGTGGGACGAGCTGTATGCGATTTGCCGCGACATCATCGCACGCCCCGCCGATTACCGTCTGTCGTGCAGCGGCAAGGTCCTCGCCACGCTCTTTTACGAACCGAGCACGCGCACGAACTTCTCCTTCCAGGCGGCCATGATGCGCCTGGGCGGCAGCGTTTTCGGCTTCTCGGAGCCGGGCGCGACCTCGACCGCGAAAGGCGAGACGCTCGCGGACACCGTGAGGATGATGAGCTCCTACGCCGACACAATCGTCATGCGCAGCCCGCAGGAGGGCGCGGCCATGGCCGCCTCCCTCTATTCGGAAGTCCCCATCATCAACGCCGGAGACGGCGGCCACTTCCACCCGACGCAGACGCTGGCGGACCTGACGACGATCTCCGAAAAACGCGGCGGGATCGGCGACCTCAACATCGGCATATGCGGCGATCTTTTAAACGGCCGGACCGTCCATTCGCTCGTTACGGCGCTGGCAAAATTCCCAAATATCAGCTATTACCTCATATCCCCGCGAGAGCTGTCGATTCCCGACTATATGCTGGCTTATCTGAAAGCACAGAAACAGAAATATATCGAGGTGACGAGCCTCGAATCGACGCTGCCGCAGCTGGATGTATTATACATGACGCGCGTCCAGCGCGAACGGTTTGGCAATCCGGACGATTTTGAGCGGCTCAAGAACATCTATGTCCTGAACAGGCGCAAACTGCAGATGGCAAAAGACGACTGTCTCGTCATGCATCCCCTGCCGCGCGTCGACGAGATCTCGCGCGACGTCGACGACGACCCCCGCGCCGTCTACTTCGAGCAGGCGCGCTACGGTATGTTCATCCGGATGGCCCTGCTTTTGAAAATGACACATTTCGAGCGCCGTGCGCCGGAGCTGCAGACGCCGGCCGAAGGCTTCCGGTGCGAAAACACGCGGTGCATCACGCACAAAGAGGAGTATCTTCCCGCGCTGTCGAAGGAGCACGACCGCGAAAGCTGCGCGTACTGCGATAAAAAGATGTTGACAATTTAAAACGCGGATGCTATTATTTTTAAGCTGTCGACTCGGCATACGGTGTGATATGAAGGCTGTAAGGCGAGACTGACTTTTGTCCGGTGGAATACGCGGGTGTAGTTCAATGGTAGAATTCCAGCCTTCCAAGCTGGCCGCGTGGGTTCG